>JAMOQA010000603.1 GCA_027064265.1 Acidobacteriota bacterium | reverse complement strand
ACTACAGCGGGGTGCGGCTCGTGCGGTTCCGGCCGGGCGAGGGGAGGCGGTGAACCGGCGGGAGCCCGCTGCCGCCGGCCGGGACGCCGCCCGGGGCCTCTTCGTCCTGGCGGCGGTCGCGCTGCTCCTCCTCGCGGCGCGCCTGGCCGCCCGGGTGGTTCTCTCGTGGAGCGGGGGCGCCCCGTGACCGGCGGTCGCGGCCCGGTCCTCGCGATCTACGGTCCCACCGGCACCGGGAAGACCGCCCTCGCTGTCCGGCTCGCCGACCTGCTGCGCGTCCAGCTGGTCTCCTGCGACGCGGTCCAGGTCTACCGGGACCTGCGGGCGGCCGCGGCGAAGCCCGAGGGAGCGGAGTGGCGGCATCCGTGGGCGCTGGTGGACGCCGTGGAGCCGACCCGGGACGTGGACATGGGCTGGTGGGTGCGGTCCGCGGAGGCCGAGTGCCGGTGGGCCTGGCGCGCGGGCAGGCTCCCGGTGGTCGCGGGGGGGACCGGGATGTACCTGCGGGGCCTCCTCAAGGGCCTGGCGCCGGCGCCTCCCCGGGACGAGGCCCTGCGCGCGCGGTTGCGCCGCCTCGCCGACCGGCACTCGGTCCCCTGGCTCCACCGGGTCCTCGTCCGCCTCGACCCGGCCTCCGCCTCCCGGGTGCGGCCGCGGGACGAGAAGCGGATCGTCCGGGCGCTGGAGGTACGGCTCTCGACGGGCCGGTCCCTTGCCGAGCTCCAGGGCGAGGCCTGGCGGGGGCCGGACCGGTTCCCGGTGTTCCGGGTGATGCTCGACATGCCGCGGGAGGAGCTCTACGCGCGCCTCGACCGGCGGGTGGAGGGCTTCTTCGCCCGGGGGCTCGTCGCGGAGGTGCGGTGGCTCCTGGGCGCGCGCGGCGTGCCCCCGACGGCGAACGCCCTCAAGGGGATCGGCTACCGGGAGGTGGTGGCGTCCCTGCGGGGAGAGGCGCCGGAGGACGGCCTGACCCTGGTGGAGCGGGTGCAGCGGAGCACCCGCCGGTACGCGAAGCGGCAGTGGACCTGGTTCCGGGGAGAGCCGACCGACCTGGTGCTCGACGCGCGGCGGCCGGTGGACGAGCTGGCGCGGGAGGTGGTCGCGCTCCTCCGGGATCGGTGGAGGGGTATACTGAACCTGCCATGAGCGACGCCACCCAGCGGGACCACCAGGCCCGGTTCCTCGCGCAGGTTCGCGCGGAAGGAGGCAAGGTCGCCGTCTGGCTCGTCTCGGGCAAGCGCCTCGTCGGGCGCGTGCTCGCCTACGACCGCTTCACGATCCTCCTCGAGCACAACGGCGCCGAGCACCTCGTCTTCAAGCACGCCGTCGCCACCATCGGTCCCGCCCGCGACTGACCAGCCGACCCCGTGCCCGTTGCACCGCGCTTCCCGAGGGAACGGGAGCGACCCGTCTCCCCCGGTCGTCGGGGACTGGCGGCACGGGCGCGGAGGGGGCGGGGGGCGGACCGCCGCTGGTCGAGCCGGCGAGAGAGCCGGAGGTCCGCCCCCGCCCCCGAGCGCCGCCCCGGCTGGCAGCGCCCTTTCAGCGCGGGAAGGAGATGAAGAAGGGCGGCCCGTGACGGGCCGCCCCTCGTGGCTTGCCGCGGTGCGCGCGTCAGAACTTCCAGGCGGTGTAGGCCCAGAGCTTGTCGACGTCGCGGGAGTAGTCGCCGTCGTGGCTGAACGAGGCGTACTTGAGCGCGAACACCTGCTTCCACGGGGCGGTCCAGGCGCAGAGCAGGTCGAGCTCGGTGCCGTAGTCGATACCGCCGGTGTCGGCGCTGAAGTCGTGCCAGACGGCCAGCAGGTTCCAGGCGTTCTTCTTCCAGCCGACGGAGACGAACATGTCCTCGAGGCCCCAGTACTCGTCCACCGCGTTCGCCGGGGTGCTGAGGAACATGTCGGCCCAGCCGTTCCAGGCGTGGAGCGTGGCGAGCGGGGTGGTGAAGACGCCGTCCTCGCCGTCGCCGCCGAGGAGCTCGTAGCCGACCTTCGCCGTGAAGGCGTCGTACTTCGCGCCGATCACGCCCCGGTAGTACCACTGGTCGATGTCGTTCGGGTTGTCGCCGGTGTCGGACTGCCTGGCGATCTCGACGTCGAACAGGCCCTTCCAGTCACCGCCGAGGGCGACGCTGCCGTCCCAGCGGGCCCCGTAGGTCATCGTGGAGAGCCCCCAGTTGGCCTCGCGGTCGTAGTCCAGGCGGTAGACGTAGGCGTGCAGGGTGCTGGACTCGGTGACCTTCCAGGAGGCGTTCAGCAGGTGGGAGTCCATCGGCAGGCCGTCGCCGAAGATCCGGTGGACCTTCCCGATGTAGATGTAGGTCAGCTTCGTCTTCGGGATCGCGGTGGTGTCGATCCGGACCGCGTCGAACGACTGGTGGAACTGGCGCCACCCCACGTTGCCGACGAAGCGGACGTTGTCCAGCTTGATCTCCTGGCGGCCGGCGCGGAGGGTCGTCCCCTCGCCGAGCTTGAGGTCCATGTAGGCCTGGTAGAAGTCGGTGATCGAGGGGTCGGCGATCGCCGGGTACTCGGAGACGCCGTTCCAGTGCTCACCGGCGCCCTTGTTGTCGTGGTCGTACTCCTTGGCCAGGTCCTGGACCGACTGGACCTCGGCGTAGAACGAGAGACCACGCCACTCGGCGGTCCGGTAGCCCAGGTTGAGGCGGACGGTGAGGGCCTCTCCGTCCTCGGAGAAGGCGTCGTCGTCCACCGACTCCCAGCGCAGGCGGAAGCCGAAGTTCGCCTTGCCGGACTGGACGGCGTCGAGGAACGTGCCGTCGTCCGCGTGGGCGGGAAGCGGCATGGCGAGGCCCACCGCGAGCGCGAGCAGGCCGATCAGGACAGCGAAACGGGTACGCATCGTGTTCTCCCTCCAGTTCCCCGCCCGGCGTCCCGCCGGGCGGCCGTTTCCATCTCGTCCCGGCCGGCTTCCCGCCGACCGGGCCGGGCGCATTATACCGGACCTTGGGATGCGTTGACGGGCGGATCGTCTTCGCCCGCCAGTCGATCCTCGAGCCATCGGACCACCGCGCCGGCCACGTTGACCCCCGAGGCCGCCTCGATCCCCTCGAGCCCGGGGGAGGCGTTCACCTCGAGGACCAGGGGGCCGTCCGGCCCGAGGAGCACGTCGACACCGGCGAGCCGGAGCCCCAGGAGGCCCGCGGCGCGGGCGGCGAGGGTGGCAAGCTCCGGGTCGGGATGGAACGCCTCGGCGGTTCCGCCCCGGTGAAGGTTCGCCCGGAAGTCCCCGGGCGGGACGACGCGGCGCATCGCGGCGACGGTGCGTTCCCCGACGACGAGCAGGCGGACGTCCCCGTCTACCGGGAGGCGGGGCTGGAGGAGCACCCGGTGGCCACAGGCGGCGAACCCCTCGAGGATCGAGCGGGCCGCCGCGAGGGACTCGGCCAGGACGACGCCCCGTCCCTGGGCGCCGCTGGCGATCTTCAGGACGACCGGGGGACCCCCGAGCTCCTCCACCAGCCGGGGGACGTCGTCCGGTCCCGCCGGGACGACGGTGGGCACGACGGGGATCCCCGCCGCCGCGAGGAGCTGCAGGGAGGCCAGCTTGTCCCGGGCGAGGGCGATGGCCGCCGCCGGGTTCACCGGGAAGGTCCCCGCCTGCTCGAGGAGGCGGAGGACCGCGAGGACCCCCGCCTGGGAATGGGGGCCGACCCGCGGGATCACCGCGTCCTGGGCCTCGAGGGGTTCGCCCGCGACCTCGATGCGGGGCCGCTCGCCGCCGAGGTGGAGGGTGCAGGCGTGGGGGTCGACGACCCGGGCCTCGTGGCCCCGGGCGAGGGCGACGAGCCCGAGACGCCGGGTGGACGGGTTGGCCGGATCGCGGGACAGGATCGCGATCCGCAGGGAGCGGCGAGGACGGGCAGGATCGGCCATGTCCCGAGTATAGGCGCGCTTCGGCCGCGCCCCGGAAGGTTGACAGTCTCCCGCGCCCCGGCGACGATGATGCCCCCACTCCGGCGGGGCGCCTCCCGGCCCCCGCGTGGTCCCCACCGAGGAGGCCGCCCCGTGCTGCGGATCGGCATCGTCCTGACCGGCTGCGGTCCCCTGGACGGCACCGACGCCCGGGAGGCGGTGCTCTGCGCCCTCGCGGCCCGGCAGCGCGCGATGAGGGTCGCCTGGTTCGCCCCGCCGGGGCCCCAGGAGAAGGTCGTCGACCACGCCACGGCGGCGATGGACGAGGGGGCGGCTCCCCGGGACCGGCTCTCCGAGGCGGCCCGGATCGCGGGGGGGGCCGTCCTTCCGTTCGATCCGCTGCACGCCGGGGACGTGGGGGCTCTCCTGGTGCCCGGCGGCCTCGGCGTCCTCGAGACGTTCTTCCGGGACGTCCTGGTGCCGGACCGGGCGCCGACGCTGCGGGAGGAACACCGGGCGACCCTCGAGGGGCTCCGGGGCCGGGGCGTTCCGCTGGGACTCGTGGGAACGTCCCACGCGCTCCTTCGTCCGCTCTTCGGGGAGCCCGCGTTCGACCCGTTCGCCGTGGCCCCGGGGGAGGTCCGGTCGGACCGGGCCGCCGGGTGGGCCTGGACGCCGGGGACGATGGGAGCGGGCGCGGAGCTCGAACGGGTGCTCGGGGGGATCGACCTCCTGCTGGACGAGATCGCGGCGATGAGCGGGGGAGATGCGTCGCCGCCCGTGCGTGCGGCCGCCCGCGAGGAGCGGTCGCCGGGAGAGACCGGATGAGCCGGAGGAACCGGGCCCTCGTCGCCATCCTGACGAAGATCCCGAAGCCCCTCGTGTGGGTCTTCGCGAAGAACTACATCGCCGGACCGACCCTGGACGACGGCCTGCGGGTCGTGCGGGACCTCAACGGGAAGGGATGCCGGGCGACGATGGACGTCCTCGGCGAGGACGTCCTCAACGAGGCCGAGGTGCGGGCCTACGTCGATGCCTACAAGGAGATGATCCGCCGGATCGTCGAGGAGGGGCTCGACGCGAACATCTCCGTCAAGCCGACCGCGATGGGGCTCAAGATGTCCCGGGAACTGACCCTGGAGGCGGTCGGCGAGGTGCTCGACGAGGCGGC
>JAMOQA010000602.1 GCA_027064265.1 Acidobacteriota bacterium | reverse complement strand
CCCTGCTCCTCCGCCATCCGCTCGGCCCGGGCCACCAGGAGACCCGAGTCGTCGTTCCCGCCCCGCGAGAGGAGGAATGCCGCGACGAGGGCGAGGAGAAGCACGGCCCCGGCCGCGCCCACCCGGGCGGCTCGCCGGCCGACACGCGGTTTTCCGACCATCCGCCTGGCCTGGCGCCGAGCCTCGGCGAGCAGGGGCCCGGCCTCCTCCTCGGCCCCCAGCCGGATCGCCTCCCGGCAGGCGGCGACGGCGCCCAGCGGATCGCCCCGCTCGAGCCGCTCCCGGGCGGACGCGAGACAGCTCTCCACCTTCCCCTCGAGGCGGGCGAGGGCGTCCCGGGCCCGCACGAAGAGGGGATCGTCCTCGGGCACGCCCGCCTCCCGCGCGCGTTCGATCGCCGCGGCGAGGGTCGGAAGGTGATCGGAGAAGAGCGCGGGGCGCAGGACACTCTCGGCGGCGGCGCCGGGAGACGCCCCTTCCGCCGGCACGCGACCGGTCGATCCCTCGAGGGCGCCGATCGCCGCGAGGTCCCGGGCGATCGCCTCCTCCCGCGGCTCGACGAGGATTCCCCAGCCGGCCGCCGCGATTCCCTCCGGGCCCCGGACGACGAGGGCGGGGAGGAGCAGGCCGTGGGGCATTCCCCGGCGATGGGCCTCCTGGACCTTGCGCGAGAGCTCGTCGACCGCACCGGGGGGAGCGAGCCCGTCCGCCTCGTCGACGATCCCGGGGCCGTCCGGCAGCTCGTCGACCAGGACCCGTCCGTGCACCGGGTCCCGGAGAACGCGCCGCGAGACGTTCCAGTGGGCGGCCAGCTTCTCGTCGAGCACGGGATCCGGCCCGTCGTCCCCGAGCAGGACGCCGATCGCGGGGGTTCCGTCCTCCCCGCGCAGGCGAACCACCGGCCAGGGGGCCGGCGTCTCCACCGGTTCGAGGACGATCCAGGTACCCCCGAGCAGCTCTCCCGCGGGGGGAGCTTCGGGGGGTGGGCCAGCCAGGGTTCCGGGCACTCCGCGACCTCGTCGTCTCCCCGCGCCGGGCCGGCCGGCACGGGACGGAACCTCCCCGGGGAGAAGATAGGTCCCGGGCCCTACGGGGACACGGCGGCCGGAACGACCCGGTAGAGCCGGCACCGGGGCCGGGAGACGTTCCCGACGGCGACGACCTTCCCCGCGCGGGCCAGGAGTTCCGCCCCCTCCCCGCACGAGACGACCAGCACGCTGTCCCAGGAACTCCCGAGCCGGTCCCGGATGTCGGCGAGTTCGAGGTCGTGGGGCCGCCCGAGGGCCTTCCCGGTGACCGCCAGCACGGGGATCTCCTCCCCCAGGTAGAACATCAGGCCGGGCCAGGGGCGGGACCCGAGGACCACGACGGGCTCTCCCGGCCGGCGAACCCGTTCGACCGCGCGGGCCACCGGCCGGGCGGTGCGGTACCGCGCCCACCCTCCGGCCGTCGCCCGGACTCCCCCGAGGAACGACGCCCATCCCAGGATCGCCAGTACCAGGAGAACCCGCCCCTTTCCCCCCGCCCGGGACCAGGTCTCCGCCGCCAGCAGCCCCGCCGGCAGCAGGAGGGCGAGGGAGACCGGGAGCACGTAGAGGGGCATCCGCGAGTGGCTGGCCGTGAAGACCAGGAGCGAGACGCCCAGCCACCCGCCGAGGAGCCGGGCCCGCGGGTCCCGGACGAGATCCGGGAACCGGCCCCGCAGGAGGGGCGGCACGAGGAGGGCGCCCCAGGGCAGACAGCCGGCCAGGAGGACCGTGGCGGGCAACCAGGGGGGCCCGTTCCGGCGCAACCGGTCGCTGAACACCCGCTCCCAGACCTCGACGACGAGGAACCGCCGCATCCGGGCGGGATCGTCCACGGTGACCGCGAGGTACCACCAGGCGGCGATCCCGGCGAACAGGGCGAGTCCCACCGGGTCGAACAGCCGCTCCCCGGGCCGGGGGTCTCTCCGGCGGGGCCAGGCCCAGGCCAGTCCCGCCAGGGGCAGCAGCCCGGGCGGCCCCTTGACGAAGAAGGCGAGGCCCAGGGCCACCCAGGCGAGGCGAAGGTCCCGCCTCCGCGTCGGGCCGGGGACCAGGAGCGCCCGGGCCCCGGCGAGGACCGCGGCCGCCTCGGCGGCGGCGAGGAGCGGGTCGGTGGTGAGGAGGGATCCACCGACGAACGGCAGGAGGGCGGTCCCCCAGGCGAGACCGACGAACCATCCCGCGCGCCGGTCCCCGCCGGCGAAGAGCCGCCCGAGGGCCCCGGCCGCGAGGATCGAGAGGGCGAAGGCGACGCCGGTGCCGAGCCGGGCACCCCACTCGTTTCGCCCGAGGAGCGCGAGCCCGGCGGCAGAGAGCCAGTAGGTCGGTGGAGGCTTGGTCAGGTGGGGCCGCCCCGCGAGGAGCGGCACGAGCCAGCTCCGGTGGACGAGCATCTCCCGGGCCGCCTCCGCGTACCGTCCCTCGTCGGGATCGGCGAGGGGACGGGTCCCGAGAAAGAGAAAGGCCCACGCGACGGCGAGGGCCACGACGAACCATGTCGCGACCGCACTCTCCGCGGCGAAGCGTTCTCGGCCCATCGTCGCTCCCTCCCGCCGGCTGGCGGAGCCGACAGGATACCCCCGTTGCGGCGGCGCCCGGGGACGCGCATCCTTCCCGGGCCATGCGTTTCGCCGTCCCGTCCCTCCTCCTGCTCGGCGTGCTGGTCTCGCCGCTGGCCGGCTGCGGCCCCGCGGAGGCACCGTCCCGGGGAGAGCGGGGCACGACGCGGCAGACCGGCCCGCCCCCGGGCGCGGAATTCCCCGCCGGCCGGCCGGCCGTCCCGGGAAGGCGACCGCGGGCTCCCGAGCCCCCCCGGGTGGCCTGGCCACGGGGCTGGCGCCTCGTCGAGTCCGGCGGGCTCGGTCCCGGGGCGCGACCCTCGTTCTGGTGGATCCTCGACGCCGGCCACGAGGACCCGGTCCGGGTCGTCGCGAGGGCGCGGGAAGCCCTGGCCCGGCGGTTCGGCTCGTCGCCGATCCCGACGGCGACGGCCTTCCGGGACGATACCGCCGTGGGAGTGTTCGTCGGGCCCGGGAAACGGGGGGCGATCACCGCGCGGCGAAGCGAGGGGCGCACCGAGGTGCGAATCGTGCTCGGCACCGGCGTCGAGTAGAATCGCCCGCCATGGGATCCTCGAAGAAGAAGGTCCCGCGTCGCGGGCATCGGCGGAGGACGGTCGCGGTCCTGCTGGTCGCCCTCCACGTGGTGGCCGCGGTGGCGGGAGCGGGAGCGGCGCTCGTCCTCTCCCGGGACCTGCCCGGCATCGAGAACATCGACGTCCTGGCTCTCCCCCGGGTCACGCTCCTCCTGGACCGGTCCGGCCACCCCCTGCACAGCTTCGCCGAGCAGCGGCGGATCCCGGTCACGCTGGACCGGATCTCCCCGCTCTTCCGGGACGCCCTCCTCGCGACGGAGGATCCGCGCTTCTACCACCACATCGGGATCGACGTGCTCGCCGTCGGGCGGGCCGTCCTGAAGACCGTCGTCACCCGTCGCTGGGGCGTGCAGGGCGGGAGCACGATCACCCAGCAGCTCGCCCGGGACCTCTTCCTGCACCGCAAGAAGACCCTCAAGCGGAAGATCCAGGAGGCGATCCTCGCGCTCCAGATCGAGAAGCACTACTCGAAGGACGAGATTCTCACCCTCTACTGCAACCGGGTCTACTTCGGCCATGGCCGCTACGGGGTCGAGGCGGCCGCCCGTTACTTCTTCGGCAAACCGGCGAAGGACCTCACGCTTCCCGAGGCGGCGCTCCTCGCCGGCCTGCCCCAGCGGCCGGAAGGCCTCTCGCCGATCCGGCACCCGGACCGCGCCCTCCGCCGCCGGAACCACGTCCTCCGGCGGATGGTTGCCGAGGGAAAGATCGACGCGGCCACCGCGGCCCGGGCGATGAAGGCTCCCCTCGGGGTCCATCCGCCGCGCCCGCGGAAGCCCCTCGGCCCCTACTTCGTCGAGGAAGTGCGGCGCTGGCTGCTGGCCAGGTTCGGGGAGCACGACCTCTACCGGGGAGGGCTCGTCGTCCGGACCACGCTGGACCCGGAACTGCAGCGGGCCGCCGAGCGGGCGGTCGCCTTCGGTCTCGACCTGTACGGGCGGCGGCACCGGGTGATCCCGCCCGGCGTTCCCCTGCCGGAAGGGGAGGACCCGGAGACGTGGACCGATCCCTCGTGGACCCGGCCGCCGTCACGGGATGACATCCTCCCCGCGGTCGTCCTCGAGGTGGACCGCGAACGCGCGGTGGTCCGCGTCGGCGAGAGCCGGCTCACGCTGGACCGGGGGGCGATCTCGTGGACGGGGAAGAGCCGGCTCGACCGGGTGCTCAGGCCGGGGACGGTGGTCCCCGTCCGGGTCGTCGACCTCGACGAGAACGGCGCTCCCCGCCGCCTTGAACTCGCTTCCTCGCCGGACGTGGAGGCCGCCCTGGTCGCCCTGGACCCGGCGACCGGGGAGGTCCGGGCCCTGGTGGGAGGAAAGGACTTCCGGCAGAGCCAGTTCGACCGGGCGATGCAGGCGCGCCGCCAGGCCGGGTCGGCCTTCAAGCCGTTCATCTTCGCGGCCGCCCTCGAGGAAGGCTTCCTCCCCAACCAGCGGGTGCGGGACGTGCCGACGGTGTTCGTCGGACCGGGCCAGCCCCTCCCCTACCAGCCCGAGAACTACGAGCGGGACTACGAGGGCTACGTGACCCTCCGTCACGCCCTCGAGCACTCGCGGAACATCCCGACGATCCGCCTGCTCGACGACATCGGCTACGACCCGGCGATCGCGATGGCCCGGCGCCTCGGCATCGCCGCGGACCTCAAGCCGTACCCTTCCCTGGCCCTCGGAGCCTTCGAGGTGCGGCTCGTCGACCTGGTGGCCGCCTACGCGGCCTTCGTCAACGGCGGGGTGCTGGTCACCCCGGCCCTGGTCCGGGAGGTCCACGGCCCCGAGGGGGAGGAGGTCTTCCAGCACCAGCCCGAGGCGAAGGAGGTGCTGGCCCCGGAGGTCGCCGCCGAGATGGTGTCCCTGCTCGAGGGGGTGGTCCTCCGGGGAA
>JAMOQA010000601.1 GCA_027064265.1 Acidobacteriota bacterium | reverse complement strand
GCGGTCTCCGTGGTGTCCGGCTCGTAGTCTCCCGGGTAACTGCCGAGGCCGGAGAGGTCTTCCCCGAGGCTGTTGTCGCCGCCGAAGGGGCGGGGCGGGTCCGGGTTGCCTCCGTCGGCACCCCCGCGGCCGTCGGGCCTCCCGATCTCGAACTCGCCGAAGAGGCGCCAGCCGGACGTGTCGCCCTCGAAGTCCTCCGACCAGAAGACCCCGGGCACCAGGTACGCGTTGAAGCTGAACGGCTCGCCGCCCGCATCGATCGTCCTGTCGTTGCCGAAGGCATCGGTGCCGCCGACGGTGAAGTAGACCCGGTCGCAGGCCGTGAAACCGGCGATCGAGACCACGTGGTGGGTGACGAGGTCGGTCTCCTCCCGCACCGAGCCCAGGTCGGGAGTGAGGCCGTACTCGACGCGGGACGTCGACGGCTCGTCGGTGTTCCACTCGATGGTCGCGCTGCTGCTCCCGATCCAGGTGACGGTGACCTCGCTGGTCGTGGGACCGATGCAGTCGGTGTGGGACGTGGCCGCCGGCCAGGCGGGGGCGCCGCTGCCATCGTCCTCGTCGTGGTAGGTCGCGGTCACGAAGTCGTTCGGGGAGACCGACAGCTTCCCGTCGCCCGGCACGGGTTCGTCGGCGGTCAACCGGATCGTCCCGCCGAACTTCGCGCTGTTCTCCCCGTCCTCCTCCAGGGTGACGACCTCGCCGTCCGGCTCGCGGGAACTGGTGACGACGACGGTCGTCGTCTCCACGCTGCCGGCATCGGCGTTGAGGTCCATGTCGTAGACACTGATCTCGACGACGTCGTCGCACCCGTAGGTGTCGGCGTCGAGGTAGACGCGTCCGGCATGGCAGGGGGCGAGGCCGATGTCCGGGAAGTTCCCGTAGGTCTCGAAGTGGTAATACGTCCCACCGTTGTCGTCGGTGCGGGTGTTGCCGAACTGGTCGGTGCTGCTGACCTGGTACCAGTAGACGGTGCATTCCTCGAGACCGTCGAGGGTCACCGCGTGGTCGGTCACCCGGGCGGAATCGGAGGCCGTGCGGTCGGGCGGCGGCGTCTCGCCGTAGTCGACGACACTGTCGGACGCCTCGTCGGTGTGCCAGCGGACGATGGCACTCGTGTCGGTGATGTCGGTCGTGTGGACGTCGTCGATCACCGGGGGCGCGCAGTCCGCCGTCGCCGTGTCGGTCTTCTCGATGTCGTGGTTGCCGTTGCCGTCGTCGGCGTCGACATAGCGGGCGGTGATCGTGTCCCCGGAACGGACCTGCACGACGCCGTCGGCGACCGGGTCACCCTCGGCGGTCTCCATCGTCCCCTTGAAGACGCCGGAGTTCTCGCTGGTCTCGGCCAGGGTCGCGGGCTCCGGCTCCTGCTCGGTGTCCGACCAGACGTCGACGGTGATCGAGCCCTGGCCGGCGAGGTCCACGTCCGAGACGGTGATGTGCAGCAGCCCGTCACAGGGAACGACGTCTTCCCTGACGCGGATGATCCCGTCCGAGGTCGCCGCCTGGGCCACCGCCTCGTAGGCGTCGACGCGGCCGGAGCCGTAGACGTTGTCCTTCCCCGGCTCACCGAGGTCGACCGCCGTGTCCTCCAGGATCTGCTTCAGGTCGTCGTGCTCGAGGCCCGGGTTCCGCGACACCATCAGCGCCACCGCTCCCGCCACGTGCGGCGTCGCCATCGACGTCCCCGACTTGTAGCTGTAACCCTCGCACTTGTTGTGGCTCTTCGTGTCCACCCCCGGCGCCGACACGTCCGGCTTCACCAGCCCCGGCGGGTACGGCCAGTCGTTCCACGGCGGCACGTCCTCCCACGTCACCGGACCACGGCTCGAGAACGACGCGATGTTGTCCGAGCAGTCCACCGCTCCCACCGTGATCACCCGCGGCACGTCTCCCGGCGTCCGCACGTTGTCCGGCTCGTTCCCCGAACCCTCGTTCCCCGCCGCGATCACCATCGCCGTCCCCAGGTCGATCGTGTTCTCGCAGTTCGTCCGCCACGTCGCCCGGTCCGGGTCCCACGAGTGCTTCCACCCCAGCGACATCGAGATCGAGTCCGCCCCCATCTCCGCCGCGTACTCCATCGCCTCCCACACGTCCGGCTCGTCCGACGTCGAAAGGCCCACACGCAGCACCATGATCTTCGCGTCCGGCGCCATCCCCGCCCGGAACCCCGCCGTCCCGTCCCCCGCGATCGTCCCCGCGCAGTGCGAACCGTGCGAGTTGTCGTCGTTCGGGTCGTTGTCGCCGTTGTCGATGTCGTAACCGATCAGGTCGTCCACGTACCCGTTCCCGTCGTCGTCCACCCCGTTCTCGTCGTCCGCGTCCATCACCTCCCCGTCGCCGTCGAGATCCTCCCCCGGGTTCACCCAGATCTGCTGCTCGATGTCCGAGTGGTACCAGCACACCCCCGAGTCGATCAGGGCGATCACCGCCCCCTCCCCCGTGTCGCCGAAGTCCTCCCACACCTCCGGCGCCCGCATCAGCTCCACCCCGCACTCGATGTCGTCCGCCAGCGGCGCCTCCCCCCGGTAGCCGTCCAGCGGGTCCTTCTCCACCGCCGGGCACTCCCGCGGACCCAGGTAGACGTCCCGCTTCGGCTCCCAGTTCACCCACGCCACCTCCGGACGCGCGGCCACCGCGAGGATCTCCTCCCGCGTCAGCTCCGCCGCCACCACGTTCGAAAGCCACAGGGGACGAATCCGCCGCGCGCGACCCTCCTCCCGCGCCCGGAAGAGGACCTCCAGCAGCCCCGCCTGCGTCCGCCGCGCGTGCTCCTTCAGCGCCGCCACCCGCGCCCGTCGCCGCGCGTCCCGGTCCGAGAGCTCCGCGCCGATCGCCCGCAGCCGCTCCCCCGTCAGCTGGTCCGCGAGCACGATCGACACCGGGATCAGCTCCCCCGGCCGCGCACGCTCCACCACCCCGGCCAGCAGGCCGCGCAGCTTCGATGGCGGAACTCCCCCGTCCGACGCCGCCGTGGGAAACACCGCGAAGGCGAGGACCAGGACGAGGAGGAACGACACGAGGGACGGGACGACACGCAGACGGACGATGGACATGAAGGCAGACCTCTCCTTCCCCCCGGAAAACGCCCGGATCCTCCCGCCCGGAAAGCTACGGCGAGGGGCCGCGACCGCCACCCGTCTTTCGGGCACCGGGGGAAGGCGCCGCCGGCGACCGGGAAGGCGCCAGTTGCGACACGGTTGCCGGACTGCGGCGAACGAGTCGCAACATCAGGGAAACATGGCGGTTTCGCCGCAAAATCCCGCCTGCACCCCTTGACGCGACTTCTTCTCCCTTGCTACAGCGGAACCGTCTCGTCGCGCACTCCGCGTGACGCCACGCCGGAGGGAACACATGGAACCGATCGATCTCGCCTCTCTTCTCTCCGATTCCCGGTCCGACGAACCCGGACAGAGCCAGCTGGAACGCCGCGACTTCCTCAAGATCTGCACACTGGCCGCGGCCGCGGTGGGGCTCCCCGCCTCGGCCGCGTCGAAGATGGCGGAGGCGGCGGCCGCCGGCCCGCGCCCGTCGGTGATCTGGCTCCACTTCCAGGAGTGCACCGGCTGCTCCGAGTCGCTGCTCCGGACGTCCCATCCCGCCCTCGCGAAGCTGATCCTCGATCTCATCAGCCTCGACTACCACGAGACCCTCTTCGCGGCGGCGGGACACCAGGCGGAGGACGCCCTCGCCGAGGCGATGGAGAAGAACGCCGGCAAGTACGTCCTGGTGATCGAGGGCTCGATCCCGGTCAAGGACGGCGGCATCTACTGCAAGATCGCCGGCAAGACGGCGCTGGAGATCGCGAAGGAGGCCGCGGAGAAGGCGGCGGCGATCATCGCCATCGGTTCCTGCGCCTCGTTCGGCGGCGTGCAGTCCGCCCCGCCGAACCCGACCGGCGCCACCGGCGCGCCGGAGGTGCTGGCCGGGAAGACCGTGGTCACGATCCCCGGCTGCCCGCCCAACCCGTACAACTTCCTCGGGACGGTGCTCCAGTTCGTCACCTTCGGCACCCTGCCGGAGCTCGACGCCAAGGGGCGGCCGAAGTTCGCCTACGGCCGCACGATCCACGAGCATTGCCCGCGGCGGCCCCACTTCGACGCCGGGCGCTTCGCCCTGAAGTTCGGCGACGAGGGACACCGGCAGGGCTACTGCCTCTACCGGCTCGGCTGCAAGGGCCCGGCGACCTACGCCAACTGCTCGGTGATGCACTTCAACGAGATCGAGGGGGCCTGGCCGATCGGCATCGGGCACCCCTGCGTCGGCTGCACGGAGGCCGACATCGCGTTCAAGGTCGCGATCCATGACACCGTCGAGATCGACCGGCCGACCCCGCCGGACCAGTACCCGCCGGTCGGCGCCGACCACGGCGGCGTGAGCCCGCTGGCCACCGGCGTCGCCGGGCTGGTGGGCGGCGCGGCCCTCGGGGCCGGCTGGATGGCGGCGAAGAAGCTGGCCGAGGCCGACGAGGACGGAACGGAGGACTCCTGATGAAGAAGATCGACCGCCGGACCGCCCTCAAGGGCCTGGCGGCGGGAGGCCTCGCGGCCGGAGCCGCGGCGGCGGGCAGCAACGCCCGCGCCGGCGGCCACGAGCGGCCCCAGCCGCCTCCCGACGCCGTCGGGATGCTCTACGACGCCACCCTCTGCATCGGCTGCAAGACCTGCGTCGTCGCCTGCCGGGAGGCGAACGGCCTGCCCCCGGAGCGGGACACCGCCCACGGCGGGATCTACGACGCCCCGATCGACCTCTCCGCCGGGACCAAGAACATCATCGAGCTCTGGCGCGAGGGGGACGAGTGGAGCTACGTCAAGCGCCAGTGCATGCACTGCCTCGACCCGGCCTGCGTGACGGCGTGCATGCTCGGCGCCCTGCAGAAGCGGGAGCACGGGATCGTCACCTGGGAGGCCTCCCGCTGCATCGGCTGCCGCTACTGCCAGATCGCCTGCCCCTTCGAGATCCCGAAGTTCGAGTGGGACGAGGCGAACCCGAAGATCGTCAAGTGCGAGCTGTGCAACCACCGCCTCGAGAAGGGGCAGATCCCGGCCTGCTGAGAGGTCTGCCCCCGGGGCGCGGTGATCTTCGGCA
>JAMOQA010000600.1 GCA_027064265.1 Acidobacteriota bacterium | reverse complement strand
GGAAGGCCACCGCACCGGCGAGAGCGCCGAGGAGGAGGCCAACGCTGGTGGCCACCCTCCAGGCGGGAAGGTCGGCGGGGTTCGCGAGGGGCATGCCCCAGTAGACCGCCACCAGGAGCAGCGGAAGGGCGGCGAGCGGCCGCAGGAAAAAGACCTCCACTCGGTGCCCGATTCCCTGCCGGCGTGTTCCGCTCGATTCCCTCTCCGGCTCGTTCATCTCTCTTCGCTCCCGTGTCCCGGGCTCCTCGCCGGCGAGCGATTGCCCGGCGCGCCCCCGGCCGACGATCCCTTCCGGCCGGTCGGGGAGGCCACCTGGTCCGCTTCGCCAGCGGTGCCGCCATCCGTACCCTGGTTCGTGCCGGCGAGTTCCACGAGCTTCTCGCGGAGCTCGGCGAGCCAGCGCTTCGAGTAGCCGATGCGGTGGGTGACCACCTTGCCGTCCCGCAGCAGCAGGAGCTGGGGGATCGCATCCTCGCCCGTGGCGTCGGTGGGAGCGTCCTGGTCGACGGCGACCAGGAACTCGAGGTCGCGGTGGCGTGGTTCCTCGAGGAACGGTGCCAGGTCCTCCGGGGAGGCCCCGCCGACCTCGAGGGCGACGAAGCGGACGCCATGGGCCTGCCAGGACGACGCGAGCATGCCGAGTTCGGGCAGTTCCGCCCGGCACGGGCCGCACCACGTCGCCCACAGGGAGACGACGACGATTCCCTCCCGGGGCCAGCTCTCGACCTTCTCGCCCGAGACGGTCAGCGCCTCGAACGGCCCGAACGGCTGCCCCGCGAGGCGTGACTCCGGCGGGAACAGCTGGTCCCACGTGCGTTCCAGCCGGGGCCAGAACGCCACGATCAGCGCGAGGGCCGCGATCGCGGACGCCTTCAGGGCGAGCCGCCGCCAGCGGGATTCGTCCCCCTTGGCCGCCCGCTCCTCGAAGAGTGCCCAGGCGAGCACGAGCCCGCCCCACGCGAGGAAGAGCACGGCGACCAGGTCGCGGGGTCCGACGGCGAGGGATGCGATCCCGATCCCGATGGCGCCGGCCCCGCCCGCCTTCGCCAGCCGCCGGTCGGGACCGAACCCGACGAGCCATGCCGCCACCAGGGCGGCCGTTCCCAGGCCCGCGAACAGCAGGACTCCCCACGCCTGGCGCATCGTACCCGCCAGCGCCGTCACCCACGCGGCGAAGGCCATGGCGAGCCAGGGCGCCGCCGCCATGGGCCGCAGGAGGAGTGCCTCGGAGACGCGCCGCCAGCCCTTCGTCGTCATCGCGATTCCTCCTCCCGGGGGTCCCGCTGTTCCGCGGGCGTTTCGTGTTCGGGGGTTTCCGCCGCGTCCGCGTCCTCGTCCGCCCCGGGACGCCAGGGGCCGCAATGGGGCCTCTCCTCGGGGGCGGGCACGACCCCGCGCAGCCCGGTGGCCTCCTCGAGATCGAGGTGGAGCACGTAGGGGAAGTACGGAATCACGAAGGACGGCTTCCAGGTGACCACCTTGCCGTCCCGCAGGATGCCCCCCTGGGGGATGGTCGAGGTCTTCGTGGCGTCGAAGAACTGCCAGGGATCGTCGAGGACGAGGAACTCCAGCTCCCGGTACGCGGGGTCGGCCGCCAGGCGGTGCAGGGTCGAATGACCCGGGCCAGCCCACAGCACGCAGAACCGGACCTCCTGGTCATGCCATCGCCGGGCGACCTCCGCGAAGTCGTCGAGTTCCCGCTTCAGGTGGAGCCAGTCTTCCGTGACACGTACCGCGACGAGGCCCGGGCCCGGCCACCGGACTTCCTCGCCGCCCGGCAAGCGATGGCACCGGAACGTGCCGAGGGGCGTGCCGGGCGCCACCGGGTCGTGGGGGACCAGCGGGTAGATCGAGCGCCGCGCCGGCACCGCGTAGGCGACGAGGAAGACGAGCCCGAGCACCGCCGCCACCGGGACGAGCTGCCGGCGCGCGGGGAGAGGGCCCCGCCGGCGCTCCCGCCAGGTGACGATCGCGAGCGCCGCGAGGGCGAGGCCCCAGGCGGCTCCCGCGACGCCGGTGTACCGGGGGGACACCGGGTCGGCGACGGCCAGCAGACCGACGAGCACGCCGCCGAGGAGCATCGCGAGGGGGCGCCCGAGCGCCGCGCCGATGGCGAGCAGGAAGAGGAGCGCGAGGCCGCTGAACAGGAGGGCCGGGTTTCTGAGGGGAACGTCCTGGAGGATCGAGGGGATGCTCATCACGATCCCCACGATGCAGACGAGGAAGAGGGGCGCCGCCGCCGCCAGGCGGAAGCCGGGACCGTCCAGTTTCATCGATCGTCCTCCATTGCGGGGGGCGTCGCGGAGCCCGCCAGGCGGGCGAGGAGGCGGACCAGGCGGTCGTCGTAACCGTCGGGAACGCCGACGACGTGGTCGACGACGACGCCGTCGCGCAGGACCAGCGTCTGGGGGACGGCGTGGCGTCCCGTGGCGTCGAGGACGCGTTCCGGCTCGTCCGCCACCAGGATCTCGAGGCCGGCGAGCTCGAGGGAGCGCGCGAACGGCTCGACGACGCGGTCGTCGGGGCCGCGGCCAACCTCGAGGGCGATCACCCGGACGCCTCGCTCGCGGAACGCCGTCGCGATCTCCGCGAGGCGCGGGAGGGCCTCCCGGCAGGGCGGGCACCAGGTCGCCCAGAGGTCGACGACGACGATTCCCCGCATCGGCCAGCTCTCGACCGTCGGTCCGCCGAGCCGGTGGGCGGGGAAGGGGTCGAACCGCTGGCCAACGAGGGAGACTTCGAGTTCCTCGTCCCGGTCGAGGCCGAGGACCGTGCGTGCCATCGGGATGCCGCCGAGGACCACTGTCGCGGTGCCGCAGAGGGCGAGCACTACGAGGACGGCCGCCCGCGCGCGGCGGCCGCCACCGGGGAAACGACCGATGGTGACCCACCAGTCGACCGCCACGGCAACGGACCACGCGACGAGGATCCAGCGGAAGACGGGGGACGGGGGCGGCCCCGGCATCGCGCCGGCGGCCCAGGCGAGCCCGAGGAGAGCGGCGGGAAGGGACCAGCGGCGGAAGCGTTCGCTGCTGGCGAGCGGGAGAGCAGCGAAGAGGAAGACGGTCGACGCCAGGAGGGCGCGGAAGTCGGAGGGGCCTTCGCGCAGTTCCGCCACGGTGCGGGGCGGGAACAACCACCGGTGGAACATGCCCGTGCCGAAGACGACCAGGAAACCGAGGAACCGGGCCACCGCCTCGAGCCGCTCCGGCCACGAGCGGCGCGCGGGGGGCCCGGGAAGCCCGTACGGCGCGCCGGTCACGGGAGCACCTCCGGGGGGCACCGCGAGACGACCGGGGCAACAAGGACGTCAGGACGAGACCGGCGACCTTCCGCGCGCACCTTCCTCCCTCCTGCCGCGCCGATTATCCCGCGAGAGCGCCGTTCACGGAAGGACCGCCCTTGTTGGGGGGGCGCGCACGGCCCCCGGGGGGGAAACGGGGGTTCCCCCGGAAATGCGTCACTCCGCCAAGGGGGTCCCTCCGCAAATGCGACACTCCGCCGAAGGTCCCCCAGGAAATGCAACACTTTCCGCCGGGTTTCCGAGGATGTCGCCCGCATCGTCGGCCCCCGTGTCGCATTTGCGGACCAACCCCCCCCGCGAACTGTCGCATTTCCGGGGGGACCCCCTCCGGGGCTCGCGTTCCCGGGGGCTCCCGCGGGGGGAGCGGCCCGGGTCCGGGGGGATTCCCGGCCGGGGGGGCGTGCCGGGGCTGCCCCGGGGGAGGATGGCGCGGTTCGTGGCCGGGAGACGCCTTCTGGGCTCCACGGCGGGCGGTGCTGCCCCGCGTCGTTGCCGGGGCGACCGACCCCGCCCTCCGGGCGCGAGTTCCCCGAAACGCGCCGCGGCGGGCCGCCGGGGCCCGCCGCGGGGTGGTGCCGGGGCGGCGTCAGTTGCCGAGGACGCGCATGCGGATGCGGGCGCGGGCGCGCTCGCGGGCGACCGGCTCGGTCTCGCCGGTGGCCTCGCCCCAGGTGTAGGTCTCGTGCCGGGCGGCGCCCCAGGTGCCGGCCGCATCGTCCCACTCGGAGAAGGCGAGGCTTCCCTCGGCATCGATCCACTCGACCCAGAGGTGCCCGGCCAGCGCGTGGATCCGCACGTCGATGTCGCCGTCGCCGGCCGGCCCGGTGTAGCTCGTGCTCGCCACCAGCTCGTCGGTCCAGCCGGTGGAGCGGGTGGCGACCCGGACTTCCCGCACGCCCGCCTCCTCGTGCTGGAAGGCGACCCTGACATCGCCGTCCCAGCGGGCGACGCCGGGCCGGGAGCCGGCCCGCGGGAGGGGGGTGACCTCCTCGGCGGATGCATCCTCGAGGGAGAGGTCCCGGTACCAGACGGTGCGGTGGCCGTTCTCGCTGCGCCACCAGGTGAGCCGGACGGTGCCGTCGGCGGCGACGGTGAGGGCGGGGTCCTCGTCGTCGAGGTCGTTCTCGGTCACGTGTTCCCACTCGCTCCAGCCGGAGCCGGTCCAGCGGGAGAGGACGATCTCGTGGTCGTTGCCGTCCCACCACGCCCAGGCGACCACCGGGTTGCCGGTGGCGGGGTCGATCGCCCAGGCCGCCGGCCCGTCGCCGTTGGCGTCGCCCTGCGGGTTCAGCACGAACGACGGGCCGACGTGGTCGCGAAGTTTCCCCCAGTCGGGGATGGGAACGCCTCCCTCTCCTCCGGTGACGAGGAAGGACGGTGCCGGCTGCGACTGCCCGACGGAAACCTCCGCCCGGTCCGGCACGATCGAGGCCACGCAGGCGACCGACCAGCAAGCGAGGAGGAGAAACACGGCACGATTTCGGAATGCGTTCATCGGTTCCCCTCCCTGTGCGCGTCGTCCGCTCCGACTTCGTCCCGGAAGCGTCGTGCCTCCGGGAGAAGGGGATGAACCCGTGGCAGGAGACGACGAAGCCGCCGGTCCAGGACCTCGCGCGGACGACCTTCCTGGAACTCCCAGGCATAGAAGGCGGCGAGGAACTCCTCCTCCGGGAGGTTGGCTGTCCTTGCCAGGGACATGGCCTCGTCCAGGAGGCGGCTCCCGGCCGCGCGGTGGCCCGCGCGCAGGAGACAGCGGCCGAGAAGTCGGCGCGCCTGCCTGGAGACATCCGGGAAGTGG
>JAMOQA010000599.1 GCA_027064265.1 Acidobacteriota bacterium | reverse complement strand
ACCCGACCCGGGGCCGGGTGACGATCGACGGCCACGACCTGCGGGAGGTGACCCTCGCCTCCCTGCGGCGCCAGATCGCCCTCGTCACCCAGGAGACCCACCTCTTCGACGACACGGTGCGGGCCAACATCGCCTACGGGCGGCCGGACGCCGACCTCGAGGCGATCCGGCGGGCGGCCCGGGCGGCCCACGCGGAGGAGTTCATCCTGGCGCTCCCCCAGGGTTACGACACCCGGATCGGCGAGAAGGGCTCGCGCCTGTCGGCGGGCCAGCGGCAGCGGATCGCCATCGCCCGGGCGTTTCTCAAGGACGCGCCGATCCTGGTGCTCGACGAGGCGACCTCCGCGCTCGACGCCGAGGCGGAGCGGGTCGTCCAGCAGGCCCTCGAGAACCTGCTCGCCGGGCGCACCGCCCTCGTCATCGCCCACCGGCTCTCCACCGTCGTCCGTGCCGACCGGATCCACGTGCTGGAGGCGGGGCGGATCGTCGAGTCGGGCACCCACGAGGAGCTGCTGGCCCGCGACGGTGCCTATGCCCGGCTCGTCCGGCTCCAGGCCGGCGAGGAGGACGTGGGAGAGCGGGACTGACCCGGCCGCGGCCGGGTCAGGTGCGGGACGGGAGCACGACCCCGTACGCCCGCAGCAGGAAGTAGGCGGTGAGCAGGGCGAGGGCGAGGGCGGTGAGCAGCTCCCGGTTCCGCTGGAAGCGGTCCCAGCGCCACCGGCCGCCGTCGTCCGGCCACGGCTTCCGGTGCGGGAAGAGGGCGGGGACCGCGGCGAAGTAGCGCCGGTACGCCTCGCCGTGCACCCGCTCGAGACGGGCCGGCTCGATCCGCTCCTTGCGGGGCATGTAGTAGCCGAAGAAGACCAGCCAGCCGAGGACGAGGACGACCAGGTTGGCGTGGGCCCACGGGAGGCGGGCCATCAGGGCGACCCCGGTGAAGATCAGGAGGCGTCCCAGGTAGAGGGGGTTCCTGGTGAAACGGTAGGGTCCCGACGTGATCAGTTCCTTGGTCTTGTAGAGGTGACCCGCCGCCCAGGTCCGCACCAGCTCTCCCGCGAGGACGAGCATCGCGCCGGCGGTTGCGGTGAGGGGCTCGGGCTCGGAGAGCCAGGCGAGGAAGCCGACGAGGGCGTAGAGGAGCGCGAGGCGCAGGATCTCCGCCGGGGAACGCCGGGACATGGGACCACCTCCTTCCGCCGCGCCCGGGGCAGGGAGCCGCGGGCGGGTAGAATGGCCGCCGGCGCGCCGGTGCGGGCGCCGGGCCGGCGGCATTATCGGGGAGGCCCTTGCCGGCCGCCACAGCCGGGCGGGAGGAGACGGCACGTGCGAGATGCGGTCCCGCAACTGGAGAGGACGGCCCTCGAGGCGCGCCGGGACGGCTGGCTCGTCCGGGGGCGCTGGTCCAAGGCCGACCTGTGGACCAGCCACCTCGACGACGGGACCCCGGTCGTCGTGAAGGACTTTGCCGGGAAACCGTTCCTCGCCCGTCCCTGGGCCCGCGTGCAGATCGCGCGGGAGGCCCGGTTCCTCCGGCTGCTCGCCGAGACGGGGGTGGTGCCCCGGCTGCTGGGCCGGATCGGGAAGGATGCCCTGGTCCTCGAACACCTCGGCGGGACCCCCCTCCACCGCCACCGCAAGGGGGACCCCGGGCGGGCGGAGTACCTGCCGCGGATCGCGGAGGCGCTCGCGCGGGTCCACGCGCTCGGGGTCGTCCACCTGGACCTGCGGGGCCGGGAGAACGTCCACGTGGCGGAGGGGGACCGGATCGTCATCCTGGACTGGGCGGGGGCGATCGCCTTCCGCCCGGGCAGCCTGGCGCACCGGCTGATCTTTCCCCGCCTGCGGCGGGTGGACGAGGCTGCCCTCGTGAAGTGGAAGGTCATCCTGGCGCCGGACACGCTGACGGAGGAGGACCGCAGGTTTCTCGCCCGGTACGCCCGCTGGCGGCTGCTGTGGCCCTTCAACCGGAAAGGTCTCGGCCGCAGCTCGGGAGTCACGCGATGAGCGACACGAGGAAAGGGTACCGGGGATTCGTCTCCCTGGTGATCCCCGTCTACGACGAGATCGACTGCCTGCCCGGCCTGGTCGAGGAGATCCACGCCGCCCTCGATCCCGCCGGGATCGACTACGAGGTCGTCCTGGTCGACGACGGGTCGACCGACGGTTCCGGCGAATGGCTCGACGAGGCGGCGGGCCGCGACGGGCGGTTGCGGGTGCTCCACCTGGTGAAGAACACGGGCCAGACCGCCGCCTTCGCCGCCGGTTTCGCGGCGGCCAGGGGGGACGTGATCGTCACCCTGGACGCCGACGGCCAGAATCCGCCCGGGGAGATCCCCCGGCTGCTCGAGGCGATGGAGGAGGAAGTCGACCTGGTCGCGGGTTGGCGGAAGAACCGCCGCGATTCGCTCTGGCGGCTGGTCCAGTCCCGCATCGCCAACGGGATCCGCAACTGGATCTCCCGGGAGACGATCCGGGACACCGGGTGTTCCCTCAAGGCGTTCCGGGCCCGGTACCTCCGGGAGATCCCGCTGCGGTTCGACGGGATGCATCGCTTCCTGCCCACCCTCTGCCGCATGGCCGGGGCGAGGACCGTCGTCGAGGTGCCGGTGGACCATCGTCCGCGCCAGGGCGGCCGCTCCAAGTACGGGATGTGGAACCGGGCGTTCCGCGCCTTCGCGGATCTCCTGGCGGTTCGCTGGATGCAGAAACGCTGGCTGCGCTGGGAGGTGCGGGGATGAGCTGGAGTCTCGGCGGGTGGACGATCGACGGGTGGACCCTGCTCGGGTTCGCGGGGCAGGCCCTCTTCTCCCTGCGCTTCATCGTGCAGTGGATCAGCTCGGAGCGGGCGAAGCGGAGCACGATTCCGAACGCGTTCTGGTGGTTCAGCATCGGGGGCGGAATGCTCCTGTTCACCTACGCGGCGTTCGGCCGGCACGACATCGTCTTCTCGCTGGGGCAGGGGATGGGCCTGTTCATCTACTTCCGGAACCTGGTCCTGCTCCGGAGGAACGGTCCCACCGAGGTCGCGCCCCTGCGGCGGGGGGACGGCTGATTCCGCTTCAGCGGGCGTAGTACCCTTCTCTCGCGCGCACCCGCGCCCGGGGGCGCCCGGGAACCCGGACGACGATCGGGCGCCACTCCCCGGCCCGGGCGGGGGGCGGTTCCCAGGCCAGGTCGTACCGGTGGCGGAGGTCGTCGAGGACCTTCCGCAGGAACCTGCCGAACCGGGTGCTCCGGTCGGCGCGCTGCGCCCAGCCGCCGGTGGAACGGGCGACCAGGTCGAGGATCTCCCAGGTGGTGCGGTTCCCACCGAGGACGGTTTCCCGGTCGAGCTTCCGTCCCAGGCCGAGGGGGAAGACGACCGCGTCCGCGCCGTGCAGGGCACGGATCGCCTCGTCGAGGGTGGCCCGGGAGCCGGGGCCGAGGCCGTTGGCCGCCTCGTCGCGCCCGTCCGAGAGGAGAACGACGGCGTGGCGGGCGAGGGGCGCCTCCCGGGCGAGGAGGCGGGCCGCCGCGACGAGGGCGTCGTACAGGGCGGTCCCCCCCCCGGGGGCCAGCCCCTCGAGGGCCCCGCGAGCGCGCGAGAAGTCGTCGGTCAGGGGACAGGTGACCCGCACGTCGTCGTCGAAGGCGAGAACCGCCACCCGGTCGTTCTTCCGGATGCTGCCGAGGGCGAGGATCGCGGCGCGCTTCGCCCCGGCGAGCTTCTTCCCCCGCATCGAGTTCGAGACGTCGATGACCAGGGCGAGGGCGAGGGGAACCGGTCCTTCCTCGAACTGGGCGAGGGTCACCCGCCGTCCGCCGTCCTCGACGACGAAGTCGTCGGCGGTGAGCCCGGTGAGCGCCCGTCCCCGCGCATCGGTGACCGCCACCAGGGTGGCGACCAGGCGGCTCTCGACCAGGGACGCCGCCGGCCGCCCGAATCGCCAGGTTCGTTCCAGCGTCCCGCCCCCCCGGAGGCGCAGGCGGACCGTCAGCGAGTGGGCGGAGAGAGCGCCACCGCAGTCGATGGTGGTGCGCCAGGGCGGGACGGGGAGGCGCGCGGCCTCGCGGCCGTCGAGGAGGATCACCGCCTCGGCCACCCGGTCGTCCGGGACCCCGACGGCGACGAAGGCGACCTCGACCCGGCCGACCAGGGGAACGCCGGGCCGCGGGGCGAGGAGCCGGAGCGCGTCCGGGCCCGGCCCGGCGAGAGCGGGAGCGGCGAGGAGGGCGAGGGCGAGGAGCCACGGGAGGCGACGCATGGAACCATCCTGCCACCGGGGACGCGACGGTGCCGGGGACCCCGGTCGAGCGGGCCGGGGGGGCGGGCGAACGGCGCGCGGGAGTATGCTTCGGGGTCCCGGGGCCCCGCCCCGCGAGGAGCGACGATGCGCGACGACGACAGGAATCCCGTGCCCCTTCCGGCCGCGGAGCTGGCCTGGTCCTGCGAGCCGGACTGGATCGGCTTCGAGACGACCCGGGAGGTCCCCGGACCGTGCCACGAGGCGACCGGCCAGCGGGAGGCGATCGACGCCCTCCGGCTGGGGATCGGCCTCGACGCGCCCGGCTACAACGTCTACGTCGCCGGCCCCTCGGGGACCGGTCGGACCAGCACGGTGCGCCGGGTCCTCGCCGAGGCGGCCGCGAGCCGGCCCGCTCCCGACGACCTCTGCTACGTGCCCGGGTTCGACGATCCCCGCTCGCCGCGCCTCTTGCGCCTGCCGCCGGGGAAGGGCCGGGTCCTCCGGGAGGCCCTCGCCGAGGCCCAGGAGTCGCTGCGCCAGGGGCTGGCCGCCCTCAAGGCGTCGGGGAGCCACCGCCGCCGGCGGGAGGCGGTCGCGCGGAAGTTCCGGGAGGAGCAGGCGCGGCTCCTCGCCTCGTTCCAGGAGGACGTGCAGCAGGAGGGGTTCGCCCTCGTCGAGGTCTCCCTCGGGCAGGTGAAGCGGCACGAGATCGCGCCGGTGGTCGACGGGCAGCCGGTCGCCTTCGCCGACCTCGCCGCCCTGGAGGCGGAGGGAAAGGTCGCCCCGGGGGACGCGGAGCGGTTCCGGCGCCGGCAGCCCGAGCTCGCGGCCCGCCTCGCGGAGACGTCCGGCCAGCTGCGGGACCTCTCGACCCGTCTCC
>JAMOQA010000598.1 GCA_027064265.1 Acidobacteriota bacterium | reverse complement strand
CGATCGGGATCGACGTGGTGAACCAGAGGGCCCCGCGCTCCCAGAGGGCCACGTCCGTGGTGCCACCCCCGATGTCGACGAGGAACACTCCCTGTTCCCGCTCCTCCGGCGTGAGCACCGCCTCCGCGCTGGCGAGGAGCGGGAAGACCAGGCTCTCCACCTCGACGTCCGCCCGGTTGATCGCCGCGACGACGTGCTGGGCCGCCTGCCGGGGCACGGTCACCACGTGGGCGCTCGCCTCGAGGCGCTGGCCGGTCATCCCCACCGGGTCCTGGATCTCGCCCTGGCCGTCCAGGGAGTACTCCTGGGGCAGGATGTGGAGGATCGACTGCCCCGGGGGAATCTGGATCGAGCGGACCGTCTCGAGGACGCGCTCCAGGTCCCGGCGGCTGACGACCCGGTCCCTGCCCGAGATCGTCACGACGCCCCTGGACGTGAGGGACCTGACCTGCGCGGCCGGCACCGTTGCCACCACCGAGTCGACCTGGTGGTTGGCCATCTCCTCGGCCCCCTCGATGGCGCCGCGGATCGAGCCGACCAGCGCCTCGAGGTTGACGATCATCCCCTTGCGGATCCCCTCCGTCTTCCGGGTGCCGATCCCGAGCACGTCCAGGTCGCGGGGGCCCCGGATCGCGGCGATCACGCAGCAGCAGCGATGGGTTCCGAGGTCGATGGCGCAGATGGTCTCCGGGTTCCGGGCCATGGTTCACCTCTCCAGGGAGCCGGGCGCTGCCGGCACCACGATCAGGCGGTTCGCGAACCGCAGGTCGACGGCCGCGCCCTCGCGCAGGGCGACCAGCCGGTCCTTCCAGGCGAAAAGGTCCTCGAGGTTCCGCCCCGGGTCGTCGCGATCGAGCCAGAGGAGCGGCGCATCCTTGCCGGGCCGGAGCACGATCCGGCGGCGCGGGGCCAGGTCGACGAAGGTTCCCGGCGGGGGCGCGTGCCCGGTGACCCGCCGCAGCGCGTCCAGGGCGGCGAGGGCCGGACGGTCGGCCTCGTCCAGGACGGGCTCCCCGGGACGGGTGGCGAGACCCCTCAGTTCCGGGAGCCGAGCGTCCCCGGGCGCGCCGAGCCCGGGGGGGAAGAGCACGCCGTTCCCGTCGACCAGGACCGTCCGGCCGGCGATCCGTGCCCGGGCCACCGGGATCCGCTCGTCGATCCGGGCCTCGAGGAGATCGGGCAGCCGCCGGGCCACCATCGCCCGGGCGACGATCGGCTCGGACTCGAGGGCGGACCGGACCGCGTCCAGGTCGACCAGCACGATCGGCTCGCCGAGGTGTTCCTCGAGAACGGCGAGGGCCCGTTCCCGCGGCAGTCGCTCCGTCCCGGTGACGGTCACCCGGCGGACGGCGAGCG
This sequence comes from Acidobacteriota bacterium, assembly GCA_027064265.1. Classification (GTDB taxonomy): domain Bacteria; phylum Acidobacteriota; class Polarisedimenticolia; order J045; family J045; genus JAMOQA01. Next base: position 3,757 of record JAMOQA010000598.1, on the reverse strand, counting down.
TCGGCGCCAGGACGATCGCGCGGGTTCCCCAGCCGAGCGCGAGGACGACGGCCAGGATGCCGAGGACGAGGAGCGGCCGCCGCGCCCGCTCGAGGAGCGGGGGCCGGGAACGGCGCGGCCGCTTCTTCCGCTTCTTCCCGCGCCGGGGCCAGGGAATCCACCTCATCGCGGGTCCCTCCAGATCTCCACCTCGAGGTGCGGTTCGAGGCCGGTCTCCCGGGCCACCTTCTCCCGCACGAGGTCGACGAGGGCGAGGACGTCCGCCGCCCGCGCGTGGCCCAGGTTGACGATGAAGTTCCCGTGCTCGGTCGAGATCGCCGCGTCGCCGATGCGGGTTCCCTTGAGCCCGAGCCGGTCGACGATGGCTCCCACGGGCTGGCCGGGCAGGTTCCGGAAGATGCAGCCGGCGGAACGGCCCCGCGGCTGGGTCGCCCGACGACGGGCCCGGCGCTCCTCCATCTCGGCCCGGATCTCCGCCGGATCGGCGGGCACGAGGGCGAGCCGGGCCCGGAGCACCAGCAGCCCCTCCCGGGCGACGAAGCTCTCCCGGTAGCCGAAGTCCCCGGGGCCGGGACGGTGCCGCCTCACCCGGCCCGCGGCGTCCGCCACCTCGACCTCGGCGAGGACGTCCGCGAGCTCCCCGGCGCCGGTGCCGGCGTTCATCCGGACGGCGCCCCCGAGCCGTCCCGGGATCCCCTCGGCGAACGCGAGGCCGGCGAGGCCCTCCTCGGCCGCCCGGCGCACGAGGGCGGGAAAGGGGACCGTCGCGTCCGCGACCAGCTCGTTCCCCTCGCGGCGAATCGTTCCTCCCGCCCGCCCGAGGACGATCACCGCCGCGTCGATCCCCTCGTCGGCGACGATCACGTTGCTGCCCCCGGCGAGGACCCGCACCGGGAGCGGGCCCTCCCGGAGCGCCCGCCAGGTGGCGAGGAGCCGCTCCGTGTCGGGCGGGAAGAACGCCCAGCGCGCGGGGCCCCCGACGCCCATCGTCGTCCAGCGGGCGAGGGGCTCATCGGCCGCCACCGGGACACCCAGGTCCCCGGCGATCTCCCGGCAGAGGGTGTCGACGCGCGGGTCCGTCATCGCGCCTCCTCCTCTCCCCGGAGGGCGGCCAGGATGCGGCGACCGCTTCCCCCGACGCTCCCGGCCCCGAGGGTGAGCAGCACGTCGCCGGGCTCGAGCCGGCGCAGCACCTCCGCCTCCGCGTTCGCGAGGGCGCCCGCCCAGGTGACGTCCCGGTGTCCCTTGCCGGCGATCTCCTCCGCCAGGCGCTCCGCGGTGGCTCCCTCGACGGGTGTCTCACCGGCGGGGTAGACGTCGGCCAGCACGACCACGTCCGCCCGGTGGAACGCCCCGGCGAAGCCGTCCATCAGGTCGGCGAGGCGGGTGTAACGGTGGGGCTGGAAGAGCACGACCAGCCTTCGTTCGCCGATCGCCTCGCGGAGGGCGGCGAGGGTCAGCTCGATCTCCCGCGGATGGTGGCCGTAGTCGTCGAGCACGAGGACGCCGCGTTCCTCCCCGAGGCGCTGGAGCCGCCGGTCGACGCCGGGATGTTCCTCGAGGGCGGCCGCCGCGACCCGCAGGGAGAGTCCCAGCTCGTCGGCCACCGCGAGCACGGCCAGGGCGTTCTGGACCTGGTGCCGGCCGGGAACCCGGAGCCGCACGGGGGTGACCGTCTCGCCCCCGCGGACCAGGGTGAACCGGATGCCGAAGCCGTCGGGCTCGATGTCCCGGGCCTCGTAGTCCGCCTGCGGGGTCAGGCCGTAGGTGAGCACCCGCCGGTCGATGCGGGGCAGGATCGCCTGGACGCCCGCGTCGTCGAGGCAGGCGACGACCGCGCCGTGGAACGGGACCCGGGCGCAGAAGGCGGCGAAGGCGTCGCGCAGGGCCTCTTCGGAGCCGTAGTGGTCCACGTGCTCCCGGTCGATCCCGGTCACGACGGCGATCGTCGGGATCAGGCGCAGGAACGACCCGTCGCTCTCGTCGGCCTCGGCGACCAGCAGGTCACCGGACCCGAGGCGGGCATTGCTGCCGATCGTCTCCAGCCGCCCGCCGACGATCACCGTCGGGTCGAGCCCGCACCGGTGGAGGACCGTCGCCAGCATCGAGGTCGTCGAGGTCTTCCCGTGGGAACCGGCGACGGCGATCCCCGCCTTGACCCGCATCAGCTCCGCGAGCATCTCCGCCCGGGGGATCACGGGGATCCTGCGCCGCCGCGCCTCCACGACCTCGGGGTTGTCGGAAGGGACCGCGCTCGAGACGACCACCACGTCCGCGGCTCCCACGTGGGCCGCGTCGTGTCCCTCGTGGATCCGGGCGCCGAGCCGGGCCAGGCGATCGGTGATCGGGGACCTGCGCAGGTCCGAACCGGTGACCCGGTAGCCGAGCTGCAGCAGCACCTCGGCGATCCCGGACATGCCGATCCCGCCGATGCCGACGAAGTGGACCTGGCGCACCCTCCCGAGCCTCATGCCGCACCTCCCGGGAGAAAGCCCGCGAGCGGTTCGTCCCGGACGGCCGTGTCCCAGCTGCGCAGGGACACGTTGAGGACGATGCCCGCGAGGGCGAACGAGGCGAGCATCGAGCTTCCGCCCGCGGAGAAGAACGGCAGGGGAAGCCCCTTGGTCGGCAACAGTCCCGTCGTCACCCCGGCGTGGACCAGGGCCTGGATCGCGAGGAACCAGCCCGCCCCGAGGGCGAGGTAGCGTCCGAGGGGGTCGACGGCGCGCCGTGCGAGCACCGTGCTGCGCCAGGCGAGCCCGAGGAAGAGACCGACGACCGCCACGCTCCCGAGGAATCCCAGCTCCTCCCCGAGCACGGCGAAGACGAAGTCGTTCTCCGCCTCCGGCAGGAAGAAGGCCTTCTGGGTGGAACGGCCGAGCCCCTTTCCGGCGATTCCCCCGGAGCCGAGGGCCACCAGGGACTGGCGCAGCTGGTAGCAGGTGTCGCGCATCGCGGGGGAGAGCTGCGCATCGCCGTCCGTGCAGTGGAGGAAGGCGGTCAGCCGCTGGAGCCGGTAGGTCTCGAGGGATGCCGCCCCGGCGAACAGGATCGCCCCCGCGGCCAGGAGGGCGGCCAGGTGACGCCAGCGGGCTCCCGCGGCCGTGACCAGTCCGAGGGTGACGAGGCCGTAGAGCACCGGCGTGCCCAGGTCCCGGCCGAGCAGCACGAGACCGGCGAGGACTCCCGCGAGCACGAGGGGACGGACAAGCCCTTCCCAGGTACGGATCCGGTTCCCGGCGCGCGCCAGGGCCGCCGCCAGGATCGCCACCAGCACCGGCTTGGCCAGCTCCGAGGGCTGGAGAGAGAGGCCCCCGATCCGGATCCAGCGCCAGGTATGCGCCACGGGTGCGAAGAAGAAGGGCAGGAGCAGCAGGCCGACGGTCCCGGCGAAGAGCGTCCAGGCGACCCGGGGCCGGCCGAGCAGGTGATAGTCCGGCACCATCACGAGGAGGAGCAGGGCGACCCCGAGCGCCAGGTGGACGAGGGACGTGACGAGCCCGACCGGCAGCGGGTGGGACGCGGCGTCCTGGAAGGCCCGCGCCGAGCCGGAGACGATCACCCCGCCGAGGGCCAGGAGGACGACCAGCGTGGCGAAGAGGCGGTCCGGACCGCGGTGCCGACGGCTCATCGCGCTTCCTCCTCCCGGGCGATCTCCCGGGCCAGCGCGGCGAACGACTCGCCCCGGTGGGCGTACGAGCGGAACGCGTCGAAGGAGGCGCACGCCGGGGCGAGGAGCACCACGTCCCCCGGATTC
>JAMOQA010000597.1 GCA_027064265.1 Acidobacteriota bacterium | reverse complement strand
GGCGAGGGAGTAGACCATGCCTCTCGGACAGATCCAGTTCGGCTCGGGACTCGCCTCCGGTATCAACTGGAGCCAGATCGTCGACGCCATCATCCAGGCGGAGAGCTACCCGATCCAGCAGCTGCAGGAGCGGATCGACACCTTCGAGAGGGCCAAGAGCTCCTTCAACGAGCTGAAGGGGCTGCTCGAGGACTTCCAGTCCGCCCTCGAGGAGCTCAAGGCGGACGACAGCCTGGGCGGCTACAGGGCCACCCTGAGCAGCGAGGACGCGCTGACGGCCACCGCCAGCAGCTCCGCCAGCCCCGGGATCCACACGATCAGCGTCAGCCAGCTGGCGAAGGCGCATGGCGTCCGGTCGAACGGCCTCTCCGACCGGTACAGCCCGCTGGTCAGCGACGGCACGATCGAGATCCAGGCGGGCGGGTACGAGAAGATCACGATCGACGTCAGCGCGGCGAACGGCAACAACTCCCTCCAGGGGATCGCGGACGCGATCAACGCCGCCGACCAGGGCGTCGTCGCCAGCATCATCAACGACGGGAGCAGCTCGATCCTGGTCGTCCGCGCCAAGGAGACCGGCACCGAGCATGCCCTGACGATCACGGACACGACGAACCTCGATCTCGACGAGTCGTCCAACGAGTTGCAGGCCGCGCAGGACGCCCAGCTCGTCGTGGACGGCATCTCGATCACGTCCTCGACGAACACGGTGACCGGTGCCATTCCCGGCGTGACGCTGAACCTCACCGACACCACGACCTCGGACGTCACGCTGACCATCGAGGAGGACACCGACGCCACGAAGGAGGCGATCGAGAGCTTCGTCGAGGCCTACAACAAGGTCAACGACTACTTCGATCGCCAGTTCGGCACGGCGGACTTCCAGAAGTACTCCGCGGTCGCCGCGGGGAACTCCGTGCGGAACATCCAGTGGCAGCTGCAGAGCCTGCTGACGCAGGAGATCGGCGGTATTCCGGACGGGAACGTGAACACCCTGGCCGAGCTGGGGATCGTCGTCGCGGACTCGACCGGCCGGCTGGAGTTCAGGTCGTCGTACTTCGACGACCTGGTGGACCAGGGCCGGTTCGACGAGGTGAAGGCGGTGCTCCGTTCGTCGGGATCGACGACCGACAGCTCCGTCGTCTTCGTCACGGCCGGGACGAACACCGCTTCCGGGACCTACGACATCACGGTGACCACGGCGCCGGAGCGGGCGGAAGTCGCGGGCTCCACCGCCATCCAGTCGTCCGGCATCGCCCAGGACGAGACGCTGACGATCGGCGTGAACGGCACCACCACCACGGTGGACCTCTCCGCCGGCGACACGATCGACACGATCGTCCAGAAGATCAACAACGCCCTCGATGCCGCCGGCCTCGAGGCCGTGGCCTACTCCGACAGCGGCGTGCTGAAGATCCGGGCCGCCGACTACGGTTCGGCCTACACGGTGACCGCGGTCAGCAACGTGGCGGATGCCGGTGACGGTTCGAGCACGGGGATCGGTACGACCGAGCTGTCGGACACGGGCGTTGACGTCGTGGGCACCATCGGTGGCCAGGCGGCGGAGGGTGTCGGGAACGAGCTGATCGGGGCCGACGGGACGGACATGGACGGCCTGGTGGTGCGCGTGTACGCCACCCCGGACTCGGTCACGGCGAAGGGCGGCGACTTCGGCCAGGTGGGGTACAGCCGGGGCGCCGCGGACGCGTTCATCTCGGTGATCGAGGACATGGTCGACAGCTACGACGGCACGATCAAGTCGATCACCGACGGGTACGACGACTCGATCGAGGCGGCCCAGGAACGGATCGAGCGGATCCAGGCGCGGCTCGCGCGCCGGCGGGAGATCCTGACGAAGCAGTTCTCCATGGCGGAGGCGGCGATCAGCCAGCTCAACCAGGCGATGTCGTCGCTGAGCGGGCGCTGAGAGGCAGGCACGAAGCGAACGGGGGAAACGCATCGATGACCCAGGCAGTGGTGGCGCAGCAGGCACGGATGGCCTACCAGGCGAACCAGGTCCAGATGGACGACCCGATGGGGCTCGTCGTGCGGCTCTACGACGGAATGATCGGGTTCCTCCGGCAGGGGGCGGATCTCCTCGGCGAGGGCAGGTATGCCGAGGCGTCCGAACCGATCCGCCGGGCGGTGGACATCATCGGGGAGCTCCAGGCCGTCCTCGACCTGGAGCGGGGGGGCGAGATCGCCAGCAACCTGGACCGGCTGTACACGTACTGCCGCCGGCGGATCATGGAATCCCACCTGCACAGGGAGCCCTCCGGCCTGCGCGAGATCGCCGACCTGATGGCTCCCCTGCGCGACGCCTGGGCGGAGGCCCGCCAGAAGCAGCTGGCGGGGCAGGAGTGACGATGCCGTCGCTGCCGGGAGCCCAGGCGGTGCGGGTCCTCGAGGATCTCGTCGAGGTCTGCCGCGAGGAGCGGGCCGCCGTCGAGACGGGACGGCTGAACGTGCTTCCGGACATCTCCGCCCGCCGGGGGATGCTGCTCGCCGAGCTGGACGTGCACCTGCCGCCGGGGACGCCGTTGGGGGGGCGCGTGGCCGAGCTGCTCGAGCAGGCGAAGGAAGCCGTGCGGGTCAACATCGAGCTTCTCTCCGGCCTGAGGGACGAGCTGGGGCGACGGCTCGCGGAGCAGGGCACCCTGCAGCGGGCCGCCGCCGGGTACGAGACGAGCCGCGGGTACTGACCCGCGCGCCCCGGGGTGATCCTCGACGGGGAAGGGGTGAGCCCGGGCAGACCGGGGGGGTGGGCCGCGGCCCACCCCCTCACCTTGTCTTCGCGTCCCGGTCGCCCGTTGCGCTCAACCCGTAGGGGTCCAGCGTGCTGGACCCGTGCGGTGCGAAGCACCGCCATCATGGTCGCCTTTCGGGCGACCCGGGCGCAGCACGCTGCACGGGCGCAGCACGCTGCGCCCCTCCCCTTCTTCCTTGCGCGGGAAGGGGGCGATGGGCCGGGTCAGACCGTGGGCTGGCCGCGCTGGATCCGCTTGAGCTTCTCGACGAAGGTGGTGCGCTTCAGGTCGAGGAGCTGCGCGGCCCGCGCCTTGTTGCCGCCGGTGAGCTCGAGGCTCTGCAGGATCAGGTTCTTCTCGATCTCCGAGACGACGCTGCGGAAGTTGATCCCCTCCTCGGTGACCTGGAGCGGCACGATCGGGGCCGGCGGGACGTCCCTCATCTCCACCGGCAGGTCGTCCGGCTCGATGCGGGTGCGGCCCCCGGACATCACGGTGGCGTACTCGATGGCGTTCTCCAGCTGGCGGACGTTGCCGGGCCAGTCGTACCGCACCAGGAGCCGCATCGTCTCCTGGGAGATCTCCTTGGGCGGCAGGTTGTTCCGGTGCGCGTACTTGGCGACGAAGTGGGCCGCGAGGAGGGGGATGTCGGAGCGGCGTTCCCGCAGGGCCGGAACGTGGATCGGGATCACGTTCAGCCGGTAGTAGAGATCTTCCCGGAACTCGCCACGCTCGACCTTGGCCCGCAGGTCCTCGTTGCTGGCCGCGACCACGCGCACGTCCACCGGGATCGACTTCGTCCCGCCGACCCGGGTGACCTGCCGCGACTGGAGCACCCGCAGGAGCTTGACCTGCAGGTCCGGTTTCATCGTTCCGATCTCGTCGAGGAACAGGGTGCCGCCGTCGGCGAGCTCGAACCGCCCGGGGCGGTCCCGGTCGGCGCCGGTGAACGCCCCCTTGACGTGGCCGAACAGCTCGGACTCGATCAGGTTGTCGGGAATCGCCCCGCAGTGCACGGCCACCAGCTTGCCGTCCTTCCGCACCGGGTGCCGGTAGTGCAGGGCCTGGACGATCAGCTCCTTGCCGACCCCGCTCTCCCCGGTGATCAGCACGGTGCTGTCCACCTGGCTGACCTTCTCGAGGAGGGCGAAGACCCGCTGCATCGCCGGGCTCTTGCCGATGATCTGGTCGAAGCTGGCCCGCTCCATCAGCTGGGTGCGCAGGCGGGTGTTCTCGTCCCGCAGGCGCTTGGTCTCGACCGCGCGCTCCAGGGCGAGGCGGAGCTGGGCCATGGCGAAGGGCTTCGCCAGGTAGTCGGCGGCCCCTTCCCGCATCGCCTCCACCGCGGAATGGACCGTGGCGAAGCCGGTCATGATGATCACGACCATGTCCGGGTAGTGCTCCCGGGCCCGCGCCAGCAGGTCGAGGCCGCCCAGGCCGGGGATCTTCAGGTCGGTCAGCAGAACGTCCGCCGGCTCCTCCACCAGCAGTTCCCAGGCCCGGTCTCCCGTCGAGGCACCGCGCACGTCGTGCCCGAGCTCGGCGAGGTAATCGACGATCGTGCGCAACAGGCCGGGCTCGTCCTCGGCGACGACGATGTTCCAGCGCTCCCTCTCCTGATCGTGGCTCATGCTCCCTCTCTCCTTCTGTCGGATCCCGTTGTCGGTACGCGTTCGCGGTGCCCGGTGCCAATACATAGGCCCCGGCGGCGGGGTGTCAAGAGATCGTCCATGCCCCGGCATCTTCTGCCGGTCTCCGACGGCGGACCGGCACTTCGGTTTCGCATGCCCGCCCCGTCCTTGCTTCTCACAAGTCCTTTGAACAGCGGGTGATCCGTGCCGGAAAGGAGGTGCTTCGCCCACCCGGCACACCCCTTGCTCAACGAGCGGCTCGAAAGGACGAGCCCGAAGCATGTCTCGAAGCTGGACAGTCGGGGTGCTCGCCGCGCTGGCGCTGTGCCTGCCGCTCACGTGGGCTGCGCCCGGTCCGCCGCGGGACGACGCCCGGATCCGCGAACTGCGGGAGCGCCTCGAGCGTGCCGAGAACCGGGGCGCCTGGGATGCGGCGGCCTTCGAGCTGCTGGTCGAGCTGGACCGGCAGGGTCAGGCGAACTCCTCCGAGGCGATCTGGCTGGTGGACCACCTGCTCGAGGGACACCCGGACAACCCGCTGCTCCTCTGGCGCCGGGCGATGGCCCGCCGCCGGAAGGGGGACGCCCGGGGCGCGGTGATCGACCTGGAACGGCTCGTCCGCGTCGCCCCGGAGAGCCCCTGGGCCGTCCGGGCCCTCCGCGCCCTGCCGGCCCTCTATCTCCAGCTGGGAGAGAGAATGAAGGCGGCCCGGGCCGACGAGCGTCTCCTGCGGGAGCGC
>JAMOQA010000596.1 GCA_027064265.1 Acidobacteriota bacterium | reverse complement strand
GCGAGGTCCCCGTACGTCTCGCAGCCGACGGCGAGGCGCACGAGCCCGGGGGTGATCCCCGTCGCCAGCAGCTCCTCTTCCGGCAGGCCGTGGTGGGTCATCGAGGCGGGATGCTCGATCAGGGTCTCCACGCCCCCGAGGCTGACCGCCAGGGTCGCGAGGTGGACCGACTTCATCAGGGTCACCCCCGCCTCGTACCCGCCCCGGAGCTCGAAGCTGATCATCGAGCCGGGACCGTCCATCTGGCGCTCGGCCAGCCCGTGCTGGGGATGGCTCGGAAGACCGGGGTAGTGGACCTTCTCCACGGCCGGGTGGGCCTCGATCAGGGTGGCAAGCTTCCGGGCGTTCTCCTGGGCGGCCCGCACGCGGAGGGGCAGGGTCTTGACGCCCCGGAGGACGAGCCAGGCCTGGTGGGGATCCATGTTCGCCCCGAAGCTCGACCGGGCCGCCCGGACCTTCCCCAGGGTTTCCTCGTCCCGGCAGACGACGATGCCACCGACGACGTCGGCATGGCCGTTCAGGTACTTGGTCGTCGAGTGCAGCACGACGTGGGCCCCGTGTTCGAAGGGCCGCTGGAGCACCGGCGAGGCGAACGTGTTGTCGACGACGACGGTGAGGCCGTGGGCCGCCGCGAGCTTCGCCGCCCCGGCGAGGTCGACGAGCTTCAGGGTCGGGTTCGCCGGGGTCTCCAGGTAGAGGATCCTGGTCTCCGGACGGATCGCCGCCTCGACCTTCCCGAGGTCCGACGTGTCGACGAAGGTCGAGGCGATGCCGAACCGGGCCAGGTCCTTCTCGATGAGCAGGCGCGAGGGGCCGTAGACCGTGTCGGTCCCGACCACGTGGTCGCCGGCCCGGAGGAGTCCCTGCATGACGCCGGCGATGGCACCCATGCCGGAGGCGAAGGCGACGGCCCCGATCCCGCCCTCGAGGGCCGCGACGCACTCCTCGAGGGCCCCGATCGTCGGGTTCCCGAGGCGGGTGTAGATGTACCCGTCCTCCTCTCCCGCGAAGCGGCGGGCTCCCTGCTCGGGAGAAGAGAAGGCAAAGGTCGAGGTCTGGTAGATCGGGACCGCCACCGCCCCGTGGACCGGGTCGGGAGACTGCCCCGCGTGGATCGCCAGGGACTCGATGCCCGTCGCGCCGTGGTGGTCGGCCCGCTTCGCGTCGTCGCTCATCGTGGTGCTCCTCGGGAACGGGGCCGGAGGCCCCCGGGAGGGGAACGGCGGGAAGGATAACACCGGGGAGCCCGCCGGGCAGACGCGCCCCCTTGACACGGCGGGCGCGGGCGGGAAGGCTGTGCCATCCCCGCCGGGATCCCCCCGGCGAGCCCGCGAGGAGGAACACCGTGCGCAAGCCCGTCGTCCTGATCACCGGCGCCGCCGGAGAGATCGGCCATGCCCTGGTGACGCGCCTCTCGGACGGGGGATCCACCCCGATCGTCACCCTCGACCTCCGTCCCCTCGACGAGGAGCTCGAGTCCAGGGTCACCCGCCACTTCACCGGTTCGATCCTCGACCGGAACCTCCTCGACTCGATCCTCGCCGAGTTCGCCGTCGACCGGGTCTTCCACCTGGCCGCCCTGCTCTCCACCCGGGCCGAGTTCACGCCGGTGACCGCGCACCAGGTCAACGTCGAGGGCACGCTGAACCTCCTCGAGTTCGCCCAGCAGCAGGGCCAGAGCCACGGGCGGCCCGTGCTGTTCTTCTACCCGAGCTCGATCGCCGCCTACGGCCTGCCGGACCTCGAGACCAAGGCGCGGGCGGGCAAGGTGCGGGAGGACGAGTGGAACCTCCCGATCACGATGTACGGCTGCAACAAGCTCTACTGCGAGCACCTGGGCCGGTACTACGCCCGGCACTACAAGCAGCTCGACGCGGAGTCCCACGCGGGCCGGGTCGACTTCCGCGCGATCCGCTTCCCGGGCCTGATCTCCGCGCTGACCGTTCCGTCCGGGGGCACCAGCGACTACGCGCCGGAGATGATCCACGCCGCCGCCCAGGGGAAGCCGTACGCCTGCTTCGTCCGCCCGGACGCCCGGATCCCCTTCATGGCGATGCCCGACGCCGTCGAGGCGATCCTCGCCCTGGCAGCGGCGCCCCCGGAAGCGCTGACCCGGCTGGTCTACAACATCACGGCGTTCAACCCCTCGGCCGAGGAGATCCGGGAACTGGTGATCGACGCCTTCCCCGGGGCGGACATCACGTTCAAGCCGGACGTCAAGCGCCAGGCGATCGTCGACTCCTGGCCCGCCGACGTGGACGACGAGGCCGCCCGGAAGGACTGGGGCCTCTCTCCCAGGTACGGCCTCGAGGAGGCGTTCCGGGACTACCTGATCCCGACGATCCGCCGCCGCTACGGGAAGTGAGGAACGGAAGGGAACGCGAGGAAGGGGGGCGGCGGCCGCCGCCCCCCTTCGCGTTCAGGGAATGGACACGCAGGCCGGGCCCTCCCCACCGCAGCAGTCGTGGGGACCGTCCTTGCACTCCTCGGGGCACTTCCGGCAGCGTCGGATCGACTGGATGGCCGCCTTCAGTTCGTCCTTGCACTTCCAGGGAGCGTACCCCTCGTCTGCAACGCACTTGTCGTGCTCGAGACACTCGGGCGTGCACATGCCGAAACACCCGATACACCGGATGCCGCAACAACCCATGCAGTTCGTCGACTTGCTGGTGCAGCCACCACCCTGGGGATGCGTCCCGTCCGACCGTTGATCGGACGCGGCTTCGGCATCGTCCGCCGTGCCAGTCCGGTCTTCGTAGATGGGCCCGTGAGCCATGAGGGCCCTGACGAGGAACGACCCGGGGTCCCATCCATCGTCGACCAGGAGCACCGGGAGACGGCCCGCGAACTCCCTGTCGGGCGACTCGTAGACCCGCGAGACGCGGCGCAGCTCGTCCTCGGTGTAGGGACGATCGAGAAGCGTCACCCCGCCGATCTCGATGAGGGTGTCGACCGCCTCGCCCTGGACGACCCGCGAGAGCGGACGGCCCTCCCGGTCGAAGATCGCCGAGTCGGCACCGCCGCCCGCCACCGGGCAGGCGCGGAACGTGACCCGCGCGCCCGTGTCGTCGAACGCTTCACCCTCCCACCCGTCTCCACAGGCGGGCCACACCGTCACGGTGGCCTCCCCGGCCCGGGCCACCGTCGGGCCGGCCAGGAGCCCCGACACCAGCGCGAACGTGATCCCGCAGTGCAACAGGAACCTGGTCTTCACGTTGAGCATGAAATTCCCCCCTTGCCGCGGGATCAACCCGCGGCCGATAAGCCCTGCCGTCGCCGGGATCACTCGTCCCGGTCGGCGCAGGGCAATGCCGTCTCGTCGATTCCCTCGAGGGCCGGGGCCAGCAGGAAGAGAGCCCTCCACTCGGCGTCGAAGGGCGGACAGGCCCCGAGGCCCAAGGTCCTGGCATCGTGCAGGAAGCAGGCGTAGACCCTGCCCTCCGGAGCATCCCGGAACGTGGTCAGCTCGGCGAGGCTCTTCTCGCCCTCGAAGGGTTCCCCGAGCACGCGGAACTGCTTCCGGGCATCGTGTTCCTCCAGGGCAAGGATTTCGCGTTCCGCGGTGGAGAGAACGGCGGACACGCCGCCACCCGCTCGACGGCACGCCCGGAACCGCAGTTCCGTCCCTTCGAGCCGGTAGGTTCCGGCGAATCCCTGGCCGCCGCAGGCCGACCGAATCTCGAATCGGCCCTCCCCCGCGCGGGCCCCCCCCGCCAGGAAGCCGGAAAGGACGAGCGTGCCGACCAGCAGCCACGCGCTCCTCGCCAGCCAGCGGCCCCGGTGTCCCCAGCCCCCCTGCTGTCGCGGCCCAACCGATACCGTCGATTTCGTGCGCACGGTGTTTCCTCCTCGATTGCTGCGCCGAAGGGCCCGCCCCCCGGCCAGGCACGGGGGAAGTCTAGGCCATGCCCTCGCCGGCAGGGAAGTCCTGCCCGGACCGGGGCCAGGTTCGCGGGGGCGAGCGCGCCCCGGGGACGGTGCGCCCCGGGGCGTGCCGTCCCCGGGCCCGGGCGTTCCCCCTTCCCGGCCCCGGGAAGCGGTCGTCTCCGGGGCGTGGCGCCGGGAACGGGTCCCCTCCATGATGGCGGTGCGGGTACCGCCCCGGCGCCCCCCGGGGAAAGGAGTTTCCCGATGAGGCCCTGGTACCGCGGACTCGGACACCTCCTGCGGGCCCTCCGCCGCGACCGCGGATGGTCCCTCCGGCGCGCCGTCCACGAGGCGCGCCGCCTGGGGGTCCACGTCGACCGTTCCCTGCTCCGGCGCACCGAGGCCGGCCTGGCCGTCCCCGGCCGGGTCGTGCTCCGCCGCCTCGCGCTCCTGTACGCCGTCCCCGCGGGCGAACTCGAGGAGGAGGCGTACCTCGCCGAGGCCCTCCGCCGGCCGGCTCCCCTGCCCCCCGGCACCGACCTGCTCGCCTTCCTCGAGCGGGCCCTCGCCCGGGGCCGTCACCTCGACGTTCTCGCGTGGACGGAGGAGATCCGGCGGAAGACGGACGGTCGGCTCCCCCCGTTCGGAGAGGAAGGCGGGCGGGCCTGGCTCTTCCGGGCCGCGGCGGCCCGGGCCCTGGGGCTGCCGGGGGTCGCGCGCCGGGCGCTGGCGGAGGTCGCGTGGGGCCCATGGCACTACGGTGCCCACGTGGAAGCGTGCTGGCGCCTCGCGGAGGAAGCCCTCGAGGCGGGGAACCCGCGGGAGGCCCTCGCGCACCTCGACCACGGCGAGCACGAGGCATGGGAGTCGACCGATCCCTCGGTCTACCCGCGACACCTGGCGCGGGAAGGCCGGGCCCGCATCGCCGCGGGCCGCCGGGTCACCGGCCTGCGTCGACTCGACGAGGCCCGGGACCTCGCCCGCCGCTCCGGGAACCGGGCGGTGCTCGCCGAGGTGCTCGCCCAGCGGGCCCTCGCCGTGAGCGGGAAGGAACCGGAGGTCGCCACCGCCCTCGCCCGCGAGGCGGTGGCCGAGGCGCGGAAGAGCGGGGACCGGGCGGCCCTCGTGCGCCGTCTCCTCGACCTCGCCGCGGTGCTCCCGGGAACGCGGCCGGGAGCGCCCGAAGCCCGGCTCGAGGCCCTCCGGGAGGCCCTCGGGATCGCGCGGGACGCCCGCCTCGCGGTCGAGGAGTTCCTC
>JAMOQA010000595.1 GCA_027064265.1 Acidobacteriota bacterium | reverse complement strand
CGGGTCCTCCCAGGCGGTGATCCGCCCCGGTTCCACGTCGTGGAGGGTGACCCGGTACGGGTGGACCGGCTCGGAGGCACCGGGTCCGACGAGGGCGTGATTGAGGCCCCCGCTGGTCGAGAAGACGAAACCGCCGTACTTCGCCGAGAGGGTCGCCACCCAGGGGGCCGCCACGCAACCGAACGCCAGCAGCGTCAGGACGGCCGCCCGGACGGCCCGGCGGGCCGGGATCTCCCCGGAAAGGGTCCGCACCCCCGCAAGGCCCAGGGTGAACAGGACCGCGAGGGGAAACGCGACGGCCTTCGCCAGGTAGGCGGCCCCGAGGACGGCACCGGCCAGTACCTGGAGCCGAGGGCGGTCGGGCCAGCCCCTCGCGACGAGGGCCGAGAGGGCGAAGGCCAGGAGGCCGCCGAGGAGCAGGTCCGGCGTGATCGCCGGCACGGACCAGGCGACCGCCGCCAGCACCAGGACTCCCCCCGCCCAGCGGGCGGCCCGGTTGCCCGGAAGGACGGCCCGGAGGAACGCGGCTCCCCCGGCAACGAAGACCAGGGCCGAGACGACGATCGCCGCCCGGCCCGCCGCCAGGGGCGAAAGCCCCAGCCAGCGGAACGGAACCATCAGCCACGGCAGGAACGGGCCCCAGTACCCCGAGACCGCGAGGGAGACCCTCCCCGAAGCCCAGTAGCCGCCGAGGCGCACGTAGGCGATGCCATCCGGGTTCATCGCCCCGGCCACCCGGATCGCCGCCCAGGCGAGCAGCGGCACCGCCAGGAGGAGCCACCCGGCGATCTCCGCGCCGGCCGGCAGCCCGCCAGTGTTCGCTCCCCTCCCGCGGGTCATCCAGTCGATCTCCCCCGGGCCCGAAAACGGAAACCGCCGCGGCCGGGGCCGCGGCGCGGGTTCCTGCCTCGGGCTGCCCCGGGATCGTCCCCGGGAGACCTGGTGGAGCCGAGGGGGATCGAACCCCTGACCTCGTGACTGCCAGTCACGCGCTCTCCCAGCTGAGCTACGGCCCCATCTCCCCGGAGTTCCGGGCGCGGGGAATCCTAGCCGCCGCCCGGACCCCTGTCAACGCGGCTGGACAGGTCCCCTTCCGGGACCGAACGTGGCCGAGGGGGCCCGGGAAGAGCGAGATGACGGGACGACCCGCACGAAGCGATCGCTGGATGGTCGTGCTCCTTGCCGTCCTGCTGGCGGGCACGGGGATCTCCTGCCGCCGCGAAAAGGCGCCCCCCCCCGCGCTGCCGACCCTCGAGCCCCTCGTGCCCGCCACGGTGCTCCGCGAACACCTCCGGCGGAAGGACCCGCCCCTCGTGATCGATACGCGCCGGACCGGGGACTACGAGGCCGGCCATCTCCCGGGAGCCATCAGCCTGCCCTGCGAGGAACTGGGCCGGATACCCGACGACGGCCTCGACCCGGCGGTCCGCGACCGGCTCGGGCAACTGCTCGTCGACGCGGGGATCCGCCCCGGGCTCCCGGTGGTGGTCGTGGACGAGGGTTCCCCCCGCGGGTTCTCCCGGGCTGCCGCGCTCTGCTGGGTGCTGGCCCTCGCGAACCACGAGGACTGCCATGTCCTCGAGGGCGGGATCGGCGCCTGGCACCGGGCCCGTGGCCGCCTGGTCACGCCCCGGTTCGTCCCGGTCCGGCCCGGGTCGCCTCCCCGCTTTCCCGCCCGGCCGCCCGCCTACGCGGCCCTCGAGGACCTGCGCCGGGCCACGGCCAGCCCGGAAACGGCCATCGTCGACGTCCGCGCCGAGGAGGCACCCGGGGGGATCCCCGGCAGCCTGCGCATTCCCCTGCCGCCGGTCCTGTCCCCGGAGGGCACCGTCGACCGCGCCCTCCTCGCCCGGGAGGTCGAGATGGCGGGCGCGTGGCCGGAGACCGAGCTCATCGTGCTCGGTGACGACCTGCTATCCGGGACCGGGGCCTGGTTCCTCCTGGAGCGCGTCCTCGGTATCCGCCTCGTGCGCGTCTACCCGGGAGGCTTCGACCGGTACCAGTCCTGGACTTTCCTCCCCGGGGCCAGCGCGGAACCTCCTGCCCGGCAGCCCGCGGCGCCTTGACGACCGCCCGTTCCGTCCGTACCCTTTGCATCGCTCCGCTGCTGGGGAGTCGTCCAATGGCAGGACATGCGGCTCTGGACCGCAGAATCGGGGTTCGAATCCCTGCTCCCCAGCCACCCCCCCCGGGCGGGGAGCCCGTCTCGCAACCAGCCCCTCCGCACCACACTTCACCGGGTCCCGGATCGAGGCATAATCTGGCGGAGCCGCGCCCGGCACGGTTGCTGGGGAGTCGTCCAATGGCAGGACACCGGACTTTGGATCCGGTCATCGGGGTTCGAATCCCTGCTCCCCAGCCAGGGCCCCGCTTCCGGCTTGGCGAGGCGTAGCCGAGCCAAACGGATTGCCGGACGCTCCGGTGGAGCGTCCGGCCGCGGGAAGCCCCGCTTCCGGCTTGGCGAGGCGTAGCCGAGCCAAACGGATTGCCGGACGCTCCGGTGGAGCGTCCGGCCGCGGGAAGCCCCGCTTCCGGCTTGGCGAGGCGTAGCCGAGCTAGTCCACGTACCCGAGGCTGCGGAGCTGCTCCACGGCTTCCTCGTCCAGGGGCTGCGGGTTGGCCACGGCCCGGGCCTCCCGCTGGTGTTCCTGCCGGACGGCCCGCAGCTTGTCCCTCATTTCGCGGAGACGTTCCGGGCGCCGGGAGGCCAGGTTCCGCTGCTCGAACCTGTCCCGGGCGACGTCGTAGAGCCCGGTCCAGTCGGTCCTTCCCAGCTTGTCCCGCACGATGTGCACGACCTTGTCGTCCCCCTCCCGGTACGTGAAGGCGATCCCCTTGCTCGGGTAGACCAGCTCGGAGTAGTTCCAGTTCCAGCCCCGCTCCGGGTCCCCGCCGACGATCATCGGCCAGAGGGAACGGCCCTCGGCCGCGAAGCCGGCGGGCGCGGTGACGTGGGCCGCCTCGAGCAGCGTCGGGGGCACGTCCACGAGGGAGACGAGCGCCCGGCGCCGGCCGGGGGAGAGGCCGGGAGCCCAGACGACGAGGGGCACCCGGACGCATTCCTCGAAGACGGTGATCCCGTGCCCGGTCCCCCCGTGCTCGTGGAACTCCTCCCCGTGATCGGCGGTGAAGACGACGATCGTCCGCCCGAGGACGCCCGACCGCTCCATCGCGTCGAGCCATTCCCCGACGTAGCGATCGGTGTACAGCACCTCGCCGTCGTAGCGGGCCCGGGGATCGGTCCCCCACCGGAGGTACTCCGGGGGCGGGAGGTACGGGTAGTGGGGGTCGGTCGTGTGCACGTAGGCGAAGAACGGCTCCCGCGGGGGGTGTTCGAGGAAGGCCCGGACCTCCGGGTCCATGTACTCGATCGGCAGGTAGTTCAGCTTCCGCGGTGTGCCCGGGGGCGCCTCCTTCTTGTCGAAAAACCGGAACGTGTCGAACCCCTGGCCGGTGCCGAACCGGGCCGCGACCGCGAAGTTGCTGACGAACGCCGCCGTGTGCCAGCCGGCCCCGTGAAGGACTTCAGCGAGCATCAGGAGGGACTCCGGCGCCACGTGGTCCTTGTCCTGGACCCCGTGGGCGGCCGGGTAGAGGCCGGTGAACAGGCTGACGACGGCGGTGCGGGTCCACCCCGCCGGCGTCGTCGCCTCGTCGAAGACGACTCCCCGCCGCGCCCACGCGTCGAGGCGGGGACTCGTGTCCCGCTCGGCCCCGCCGAAACCGACGGCGTCGGCCCGGAGGGTGTCGACCAGGATGATCACGATGTTCGGGCGCGGGGGCAGGACCCCCGGGATTCCGCTCCCCCTGGCCGCCCCTCCGGGAGTTCGCCCGCCCCCGCAGGCTGCCAGGAGGAAGACCGTGGCTGCCAGCAACGCGATGCTTCCGACCCGGTTTCGACTCGCTCTGCTCACCACGTCCTCCCGCCCGGGCTGCCCGTCAGATCCGCCATCGGTCCCGTTCCGCGTCGATCCCGCGCACCTCGTCCTCGGTCATCGCCGAGATCCGCCCCGCCACCAGGAAGAGGATCCACACGGCGGCGAAGAAGAGGGCTCCGACGCCGAGGACCGCCCAGGCGGGAAGCGGTGGAACCGCCATGTGCCCGTACATCTCCCGCCACGTGCGGGCGGGAACCGGGTGCAACCACACCTTGAGCAACCACGCGCTGCCGATGAACGAGAAGATCCAGAAGTAGTTGTACCGCACGCGCAGGGCCAGTGCCTCGAGCAACGTGTTCTTGAACTTCGGTTGCTCGAGGTCCTGCGCCACCAGCTCCCGCCACCCCTCGATGGGAGAGACGAGCTGGCGGGTGAGGATCGGGAGCAGGAAGTTCTCCTCGAGCATGCGGACCCGGGCCCGGTAGACGGAAAAGTACCGGAACCGGCGGGCCTCGATGAAGAGGAAGGCGAGCACGACGAAGTTGCACAGGACCAGCAGGAGATGGGTCGTCTCGGGCGAGGAGAACGTGAACGTGAGAACCGCCGCGGTCGTGACGACCGCCCAGTTCGTGGTCGCGTCCAGCCGGCGGCGCCACACGTTGGAACGGTAGATCTCGCCCCGGTAGAAGTGCACGACCGCCTGGATGTACTCCGGGCGCGTCAGGGGGGTGGACTCGAACTCCGCGGCGGCGTCTCGCGGGGACTCGACCATGGGGCGCACCTCCTGCGCCGGCCCGGCGGGCACCGGCGGCACGCTACCATGATGGCCCATCCCGGGACGAAACGGGACGGCCCGAAGGGAGGGCAAGATGCCGGGTGAACCCCGGGTGTCGGTGATCCTGCCGAGCTACAACGGAGCCCCGGTCCTCGTCCGGCACCTGCCGACGGTGGTCCGCGAGGCCCGGAACGTCCCCGGCGAGGCGGAAGTCCTGGTCGTCGACGATGCCTCTCCCCTCTTCCGGGAAGAGACCGCGGCCGCGGTGGCGGCGGCCGGCCCGCCCGCCCGGCTGATCCGCAAGGACACCTGGGGAGGCTTCTCCTCCACGTGCAACGCGGGAGCGGCGGCGGCCCGCGGACGCTTCCTTCTCTTCCTGAACACCGACATGGAACCGGGAGAAGGGATGATCGAGACGCTCGTCGCGCGCCTCGAGGGGGACCCCGACCTGTTCGCCGTCACGCCGGTGGTCGAGAACCG
>JAMOQA010000594.1 GCA_027064265.1 Acidobacteriota bacterium | reverse complement strand
GGAGATGCTGGAGGACGGGACGATCACCGGCGGGATGCGTCCGAAGGTGGAGGCCTGCCTGCGCGCGGTGGCGGGGGGCGTGCGGCGCACCCACCTGCTGGACGGCACGCGGCCGGACGCCCTCCTCGAGGAGCTGTTCACCGGGGCGGGCTGCGGGACGATGATCGTCGGCCGGCGCGAGGCGGACCAGTACGCCTCCGGGGAGCTTCCCGGTGCCTGACGCCACGGAACTGCTCGCCGCGCTGGTCCGGGTGCCGAGCCCGTCCGGCGAGGAAGAGCGGGTCGTCGCCCTCCTCGCCCGCTGGGCCGCCGCCCGGGGGCTCGCGGTGGAGACCGGGGACGCGGGGGTCCGCATCGACGTGCCCGGACGCGAGCCGGGGCCGCTGCTGCTGTTCGCCTCGCACGTGGACACGGTCCCGCCCGGGGAGGGGTGGTCTGTCGACCCGTACGGCGCCCTCGTCGCGGACGGGGTCCTGTGGGGCAGGGGAGCCGTGGACGCGAAGGCCTCGGTGGCCGCGATGGCGGTGGCCGCGGCCCGGCTCGCCGCCGGGGGCGGTCCCGCCCGGGGGAGCCTCGTCCTGCTCGCCACCCGGTGCGAGGAGACACGGGAGACGACGATGCCGGCGGCCCTCGAGGCCCTCGGGCGGGACCCCGACCACGCGATCGTGGGGGAGCCGACGGGGCTCGACCCGGCGGTCGCCCAGCGGGGCCTCCTCGTCCTCGAGGCGCGCTGGCGCGGCCGCCAGCGCCACGCCGCCCGGGCGCTCCCCGGCGAGAACGCGATCCTCGCCGCGGCCCGGGACCTGCCGCTCCTCGCCGGGACGGAGTTTCCGCCGGACCCCGTCCTCGGGGAGACGAAGGTGACGCCGACGGAGATCTCCGCCGGCATCGCCCGCAACGCCACGCCCCCCGGGTGCCGGGCGCTCCTCGACGTCCGGACCACGCCGACGGTCCCCCACGGCGAGGTGGTCCGACGGCTCCGCGGGCGGCTCTCCGGCGAGCTGGCCGTGCTGTCGGACCGGCTCCACCCGGCCGCGACGCCGGCCGGGTCGCCCCTTCTCGCCGCGATCCGGCGGGTGCGGCCCCGGTGCCGTCCCTTCGGGTCCCCGACGACCTCCGACTGGGTCTTCCTGCGCCACGTGGACGCGGTGAAGCTGGGCCCCGGCCCGTCGGAACTCTCCCACGCGCCCGACGAGCGGATCTCCCTCGCCGAGGTGGAGGATGCGGCGGACACGTACCTGGCGATCGCCCGGGAGGTGCTGGGATGAGCGAGGCCCTGTGGGGCGGACGGCCCGGGAAACGACTGCTTCGGTGGACCGCCGGGAGGGACCGGGAGCTGGATCGCCGGCTGGCCCGGTGGGACCTCCTGGGTTCGATCGCCCACGTCCGGGGCCTCGTGCTCTCGGGCGTGCTCGACCGGGCGGACGGCGCCCGGTTGCTCGGCGGACTCCGGGAGCTGCTGCACCGCGTGGAGGAAGGCCTGGAGCTGCCCGGCCCCCTGGACGAGGACGTGCACTCGGCGGTGGAACGGTTGCTCGTGGAGCGCCTGGGAGAGGCCGGCCGCCGCGTCCACGCCGGTCGCTCCCGCAACGACCAGGTGGACGTGGACCTTCGACTGCACGCCCGGGACCGCCTGGCGGTCGCGATGGAGGCGATCCTCGCCGCGGCCCGGGCGCTGCTCCGGTTCGCGCGGAGGCACCGGGGCGTCGCCTGGCCCGGCTACACCCACCTGCGGCCGGCCATGCCCTCTTCCCCGGCCCTCTGGGCTGCCGGGCTCGCCGAGGCGTTCCTCGACGACCTGGAGCCGCCGTGGGCGATCCTGCGGATCGTCGACCGGTGCCCCCTGGGAAGCGCGGCCGGGTACGGGACCCCGCTCCCGCTGCCGCGGGAGGACGTGGCGCGGTGGCTCGGGTTCGACGGCCCGGTGGCCGTGGTGACCACCGTGCAGCTCTCCCGCGCCCGGCTCGCCGCCTCGGCGCTCCAGGCGCTCTGGCCGGCGATGCGCGATGCCGCCGTGCTCGCGGCCGACGTGGTCCTCCGCTCGTCCCCCGAGTTCGGGCACCTGGTGATCCCCGGGGACCTGGCGACCGGTTCCAGCATCATGCCCGGCAAGCGCAACCCGGACGTCTTCGAGCTGGTCCGCGCCCGCGCCGCCGCGTTCGAAGGAAGGATCACGGCCGCGGCGGCCGTCGGGCGGGGCCTGACGTCCGGCTACCACCGGGACCTCCAGGTGACCAAGGAACCGCTGCTGCACGGCCTCGAGGAGACGATCGAACTGTTCGAGACCCTGGCCTGGGCGGTCCCCCTCCTGCGGGTCGACCGGGAGCGATGCGAGGCCGCCCTGCGGGGCGGCGTGCTGGCGGCGGACGAAGCGTTCCGCCGGGTCCGCGAGGGAATGCCCTTCCGGGACGCCTACCGGGAGGTGGCCGGGACATCGAGGGAGGTCACGTCGACGGTGCCGCCCGCGGATCTCCTCGCCGTCCGCGACCGTCCCGGCGAGGCGGGAGACCCGGTCCACCCGGTCCTGCCACGGCGCGCCGACCGGTGGGCCCGCCGACTCCGGACCCGGCGCCGCCGCTGGGAACGGGCCCTCGCGGAGCTCGTCCGGGATACACTCCCCCCATGAGGCAGACCCGCGCCCGCCGACGTGCTCTCCTGGAGATCGTGACGACCCGCGCGGTGGGGACCCAGCAGGAGCTGGTCCGCGCCCTCGCCGAGCGGGGTTTCCGGGTGAGCCAGTCCACCGTGTCCCGGGACATCGCCGCCCTCGGCCTCGCCCTCGTGCGCGGCCGCTACGTGGCCCCGCCGGCGGGACCTCCCGAGGAGGACCCCCACGAGGCGAGGGTGCGTGGAGGCCTCCTCGAGGTGCGCGCCGCCGGGGACCACCTGCTCGTGCTCCTCACGCCACCCGGGGAGGCGCCCGGCGTCGCCCTGGCGCTCGACGCCCTCGGGCTCCCGGGCCTCGTGGGGACCGTGGCCGGGGACGACACGATCTTCGCGGCGGTGGAGTCCGCTTCCGCCCGGGACCGGGTGGCGGCCCGCCTCCGGCGCCTCGCGCGCCTGCGCGGGAAGGCGCGATGAGCCGGCACGACCTGGCCGCCGCGTGCCTCGCGGTGGCGGCGGCCCTCGCCCTCGCGTTCCCGCCGGTGGTGCATCCCGAGTCGGGCGTCGCCGTGGCCCTGCTCCTCGGGGCGGGGCTCGCCGCCGCCGGCCGCGGAGTGACCGGCGCCGGGCTCGCGCTCGTCCTCGCGCTCGCCGGGTACTCCCTCGCGGTCACGGTGTCGCCGGGGCGAACCATCGAGACGCTCCTCCGGTTCGCGCTGCCGGTCGCGGCGTTCCCCCTGGCCGGGGCGGTCGGCTCCCGCGGGCGCCGCTGGCTCCTCGCCGCCCTCGTCGGAGCCGGGGCGGGGGAGGGGATCCTGGCGATCCTCCAGAAGGGCGGCCTGCTCGCCCGGCAGGCCGAGACCGCCCGGGCCCTCGGGCTGCCGGAGGCGATGGTCTACCGGCTCGCCGAGGGCCGGCCGTTCGGCACCCACGCGGTCCCCGCGGCCCTGGCGGGAGCCCTCGTCCTCGCCCTCGCCGCCGGCGGGGCGGCGCTGGCGGCGCGCGCGGAGCGTCGCCGGACGACGGCCATCCTTGCCGCCGGGATCGTCCTGGTCGCGATCGGCCTCCTGCTCACCGGCTCGATGGGAGGCTTCGTCTCCCTGGTCGCCGGGGGGGCCTACCTGCTCTTCCCCCGGTTCCGGCTCGCCTCGTGGAGGCTTCGCGTCGGTGTCCTCCTGGCGGTCGTCCTGCTCGCGGCCGGGTTCCTTTCCGTCCGCCCCTGGAACCTGCTCGACGTCTCCCGGCCGGATCACCCGCTTCACCTCCGGGTGGGCAACTGGCGGGGAGCCGTGCTGGCGGCGACGGAGCGGCCGGCGGCGGGGATCGGCCCGGGGGCGTTCGGGGCGATCTACCCGCGTTTCCGCCGGCCCGGCGACGCCGAGACGATCTACGCCCACGATTCCTGGCTCCAGCTCCTCGCCGAGGGGGGCATCCCGGCCCTCGCGCTGATGCTCCTCGGGGCGTGGGCCCTCGCGCGCCGGTTCCGGGGGCTCGGCGGGCCGGACCGGTGGCTCGCCGCCGGTGTCGTCGCGTTCGTCGTCCACAACCTGGTCGACTTCACCCTCTACCTGCCGGGCATCGCCGTCCCGGCGGCGGCACTCGCCGGCCTCCTCTGGCCGGCGGGGGAGGACGATCGGCGCTCCCGCACGCCGGTCCTGCTGGCGGTGGCCGCCCTGGTGCCGGTCGCCCTCGGCTGGTTCGGCGCCGCGCTGGCCCAGCGGGGCCTCGAGGCGGCGGGGAACGACCCGGTCCGGGCCTTCGCCGCGGCGTCCGCCGCCCCGTGGGACGTCAACCGCACGCTGCGGGCGGCCCGCCTGCAGCTCGGCACCGTGCGCGGGGGGGACCCGGCCGCCCGTGCCCGCGCGGCGAGCCTCGCCGCCCGCCTCGTCGCCCTCGACCCGGAGTCCCCTGCCCCCTGGCACTTCCTCGGGGACCTGCGAGCGGCCGAGGGCCGCCCGGCGGACGCCTGGCGGGCCTGGGAGCTCGCCGCCTTCCGCCACCCGGCGGACCCGCGGCTCCGGGAGAAAGTGAAGGCGGCGGAGGAGGCGTTCCGGCGGGCGGGGCTCTTCGGCGAGGACGCCGGCCTGCCCGGGTGGGAGCGGCGGCTCCCGGCCCGCGGCCCGTTCCCCACCCGCGGGGACGTTCTGCTCGCGCTCCTTCTCGGTCTCGCCGCCTGGGCGTCGTTCCGCTGGCTTCGGCCCCCGGAAGACGGCGCGCCGGCGGAGGCCCTGGCCCTCGCCTTCCTGCTCGTCCTCGCCTGCTGGGGGGAGGGGGGCGCCCTGCCGGGGGCCCGGATGGGCCGGGTGATCGTCCTCGCGGTGGCGCTGCTCGCCGCCTGGTTCCCCCGGCGGGGGGAGCGGGACTGGCCGGTGCTGCCCCTCGCCCTCGGCGGGCTCGTGCTCGCCGCCGCCACCCTGCCGGCGGCGACCGCGCCGGTGCGGGCCGCGGCCCGGGACGGCTGGCTCTCCCTCGCGGCGGCGGTGGCGGCGGGGGCGCTCTCCTGGCGGCTCGCCGCCCGGCACCGGGGCTGGCCCCGGACCCTCGTGGTCTTCCTCGGGGCCGCCGCCGTGCCTCCCGCCGGCTGGTGGCTGGTCCAGCGATTCG
>JAMOQA010000593.1 GCA_027064265.1 Acidobacteriota bacterium | reverse complement strand
CAAGGGCCTCGAGGGTCTTCGCCTGGCTCGCCAGCTCCTCCGCCGCGCTGGCGGACTCCTCGGCCCCGGCCGCGTTCCGCTGGACGACGTCGTTGATGTCGCCCACCGCCGACTGCACCTGGCCGGCGGCCTCCTCCTGGCGTTCCGCCTTGTCGGAGATTTCCTCCACCATGGTCGCGATCGCCTGGATCTCGTCCCGGATGCGGCCGAGCTTCTCGTAGACCTCCTGCTGGGCCGTGGCGCCGGCCTCCGAGCTCTTCACCGAGCGCTCGATCAGGTCGGCGGTCTCCTGGGCCGCCTCGGCGCTCCGGAGGGCCAGGTTCCGGACCTCCTCGGCGACCACGGCGAACCCGCGGCCCGCCTCGCCGGCCCGGGCGGCCTCCACGGCGGCGTTCAGGGCCAGGAGGTTGGTCTGGAAGGCGATCTCCTCGATCGTCTTCACGACCTTCGCGGTCGCGGAGGCGGACTTCCGGATCTCCTCCATCTGCTCGGAGAGCCTCTCCATCTCCGCCATTCCCTCGTCCGTCGCCCGCCGGACCTCGCCCGAGCGGCTGCGGGCCGCGTGGGCCTCGCCCGCGCTGTCCCGGATCACGTCGACCAGGTCCGAGAGGTTCGCGTTGATCTGCTGGAGCGCCTCCGCCTGCTGGCTGGTTCCCTGGGCCAGGTGCTGGCTGCCGGAGCTGATCTCCCCGGAGGCGGCCGACACCTGGGCCGCGGCGGCGGCCACCTGGCGGAACCCCTGGTCGAGGGCCTCGACCGCCCGGTTGAAGGACTGCTTGATCCGGTCGAAGTCGCCCCGGTACTCGCGCTCGATCCGGGTGGTCAGGTCGCGGTCCGCGATCCGGTCGAGGGCTTCCGCCACCTCCGCGATCGGGGCGGCCATCGCGTCGACCATCTCGTTGCAGGCCTGCAGGAGGTCCCGGTAGCAGCCCTCGAGCCCCTCGAGTTCCGCCCGCCGGGAGAGATCACCACCGGCGGCCGCCTGGATCAGGTCGCCGATCCGCTGCTCGAGCTGCCGCAACGTCTCGCCGGCGTCCCGCACCGAGCGGGAGAGGACGTCCTGTTCCGAGCGGGGCTCCGGGAGGCGGGAGAGATCGCCCTTCGCGAACGCCTCGACCGCGTCGGCCAGGTCCCGGATGTACGCCGTCATCGAGCGGAAGTCCTCGGCGAGCTGGCCGATCTCGTCACCGGAGCGCCAGGTGATTTCCTGTTCCACGTCGCCGCGGGCGAGGCTGGCTGCCGCCTGCGTCATCTCGCGGAGCGGCCGGGAGATGTTGCGCCGGCTCCACCAGGCGAAGAAGCCGATCGCCACCGCCAGGATCGCGAGGCAGGTACCCAGGCTCTTCCAGAAGAAGGCGCGCACCTGCGCCCGTACCGGCGAGAGAGGGCTCGCCACTTCGAAGGCGCCGTGGAGGGGATGGCCCTTCGGGTCGCTCACCTCGGCCTCGTGGCAGTTCATGCAGGTCTCGTCGAGGCGGATCACCCGCATCACGTGGAGGACGTCCGTCTCCGGGTCGACCCGGTGGATCACGTCCGGGCCGCCGCTCTGCACCTGGGCGAACAGGTCCTCGAGCAGCCTTGCCCGGAACTCGCCACGCTCCTGGTCCTTGCGCGGATCGAACCTGTCGTCGTTGGCCTGGAAGGCGGCGATCCGGAAGTCGATTCCCTCGTCCTTCGCCGCGTCGATGGCGGCTTCCCAGCCCGCGTGGATTCGCTCGGTGTCCAGGGCGGCGTCCTCGCCGATGTCGAGCAGGACCTTCTCGACCTGCTCCTGCGAACGGGCGGCGAGGCCGGTGAACGACTCCGCCTTCGCCGCCCGGGCCGCGAGGGCGCTCCGCTGGTACCCACCGAGGAAGATCGTGAAGCTCACCGCGAGAACGGCCGCCCCCATCGCGATCATCAGCCCGATCACCTTGGTGCCGAGGGTCACGTCGCGGGCGAGGGCCACGAGAGTGCCGGCAAGACCTCGTCTCATCCGCCTCTTCCTCCACGCGGTCCTCCGCGCGCACGGAGGCCGCGTCTCCACGGGACACGTATCGGCGCCGGGGAGAGAGGACTTGAGCGGTTCCAATCAGGCGGTGAGGGACGCCTGTTCGCGGGCCGCCGCCCGCCGCAGGACCTCCTCGTACCGGGCGGCGCTCCGGGCCCAGGACAGGTCGGCGAGCATCCCCCGCCGGCGGGCCGCGGCGAGCAGCTCCGGGCGCGTCCGGAAGAGCTCGAGGGCACGCTCGCAGGCCCAGCGCAGCCCGCCCGGGTCGGCGTGCTCGAACACGAGGCCGTTGCCGGTCTCCGGGTGGTCGAGCACGTCGATCACCGTGTCGGCGAGGCCGCCGGTACGGCGTACGACGGGGAGGGTGCCGTACCGGAGGGCGATCATCTGGCCGAGCCCGCAGGGCTCGAAGCGGCTCGGCATCAGGAAGAAGTCCGCCCCGCCGTAGATCCGGTGGGCCATCCCCTCGTCGAATCGCTCGATCACGGCCACCGACTGGCGCCAGGTCGCGGCCAGTCCCCGCAGGGGTTCCGCCAGGGCCGGGTCGCCGCTGCCGAGGACCACGAGCTGGGCGCTCTCCCGGACGAGCCAGGGGGCGACCTCCGCGACCAGGTCGATCCCCTTCTGGTGGACGAGGCGGCTGACCACCCCGAACAGGGGGAGCGACGGGTCGACCCGGAACCCGAGGGCGTGCTGGAGGGCTTCCTTGGCCGCCGCCTTGCCCGCGGGCCGGGTCGCGTCGTAGGGGACCGGCAGCCAGGGATCCCGGGCGGGGTCCCAGGTGCGGACGTCGAGGCCGTTGAGGATGCCGACCAGGTCGTCGCCACGGGCCAGCAGGTCCCGCTCCAGCCCTTCCCCGAAGCCGGGCCAGACGATCTCCCGGGCGTAGGTCGGGGACACCGTGATCACCACCGTCGCGTGCCGGATGCCCCCCTTCAGGAAGTTCGCGTTGCCGAGGGCCTCCGCCCCGTCGGTGTCGAGGAAGAGGTCCGGGACGCCGAGTTCCCGCAGGAGACCGAGGGGGAACACTCCCTGGTGGGCCAGGTTGTGGATGACGAGGGCGGTGGGGACCCCCCGGAGGGGATCGTTCCAGGTGGGGTGGCCCCGGAGCAGGGTGGCGATCGGGGCGGCCGGCCAGTCGTGGAGGAGCAGGGCGGCGGGGGTGAGCCCCCGCTCGCGGAGCCAGGCGAGCGCCGCCGCGGCGAACCACCCGAAGCGCAGCCCGTTGTCCCCGTACTCGCCGCCGCCGGGCGGGCCGTAGACGCCGTCCCGGTCGTGGAGTTCCGGCTGGTGGAGGAAGACGACCCGCACCCCCCGGTCCTCCACCTCGAGGACGTTGCCCGAGAGCACGCCGCCCAGCCAGGGCACGTCGACCCGGTCCCGGGGGCCGGTGAGGGGGCCCGCGACCGCCGCCGCGGCCCGGAGGGCGGGCCGGTATCCCGGCAGGAGCACGATCACGTCGTGGCCGGCGGCCGCCTGGGCGGCGGGCAGGGAGCCGACCACGTCCCCGAGGCCCCCGACCTTGACGAAGGGAGCCATCTCCGGCGCGGCGTGTACGATGAGCATGCCCGGATTATCCCCCGCGCCGGCGCCGGCCGGTAGCGGGCCGCCGGGAGGGAGCGGGATGCGGATCGGCGAGGAGACGCTCGGGGAGATCCTGGCGGCCGGCAGGGAGCTGGGCTTCGCCGCGTGCGGCGCCGCTTCCCTCGCCCCCTCCGCGATGGACGAGGCGCTCGCCGACTGGCTCGCCCGGGGACGCCACGCGGGCATGGCGTTCCTCCCGCGGACCGCGGCGACGCGGCTGGACCCCCGCGCGAAGTGGGACTGGGCCCGGGGCGCCCTGGTCGGTGCCGTCTCGTACGCGGGCGGACCGGCACAGGTCGGCAACCCGGCGGACGATCCCGGCGGGCCCGGCGTTCGCCGGTACGTCTCCCGGTACGCGCGGGGCCGGGACTACCACGACGTCGTGAAGGAGCGGCTCCGGGCCTGGGGAAACCGGGCGGAGGCGGTCCTCGGCCGGCCCCTGCGGCGGGTCGCCCTCTGCGACACGTCGGCGGTCCTCGAGCGGGAGCTCGCCGTCCGGGCCGGGATCGGGTGGATCGGGAAGAACACCTGCCTCGTCGGGGAGCGGGGGAGCTCCTGGCTCTTCCTCGGCGTGCTGCTGGTGGACGTGGAGCTGCCGGTGACGGAACCGCCGACCGATCTTCTCTCCACCTCGCGTTGCCGGGATTGCCGGGCCTGTCTCGACGCCTGCCCCACCGGGGCCCTCGTGGAACCGTTCGTCCTCGACGCCCGCCGGTGCCTTTCGTACCTCACGATCGAGCACCGGGGGCCGATCCCCGGGGAGTTCCACGAAGCTCTCGGTTCCCGGCTCCTCGGCTGCGACGCCTGCCAGGAGGCCTGTCCCTGGAACCGGGTGGCCGGCATGCCGGAAGCCCCCGACCCCGGCCTCGGCGCGCTCCCCGTCCTCGACGAGCTGACGCTGGCGGATGTCGCGGCCCTCGACGAGGCCGGTTTCCGCGAGCGGTTCCGGCGGTCGGCGATCGCCCGGGCCAGGCGGGCGGGCCTAGTGCGGAACGCCCTGCTCGTCGGCGCCAACCTCGCCGATCCGGCGGTCGCCGCGGTCGCCCGGCGCCTCGTGGACGACCCGGACGAAGGGGTCCGCGCGGCGGCGCGCTCGTGCCTCGCCCGCGCCGCGGGGGAGGACGTTCCGTGACCGACTTCGACCGGTACGGGGACTCGTACGAGGAGACCGTCCAGGCGTCGATCTCCTTCGCCGGCCAGGACCACGGGTTCTTCCTCGACGTCAAGGCCGAGCTGCTGGTGGAGACGTTCCGCCGGGCCGGGATCGAGGGGCCGGTGCTCGAGGTCGGCTGCGGTGCCGGGACGATCGCGTCGCGCCTCGTGAGCAGCGGATTGAGAGTCTGCGGGTGCGACCCGGCGGGGGAACTCCTCGCGGCGGCCCGCGAACGGTACGGCCTCACTGTCGTCCGGGGGGAAGCCGGGCGGCTGCCCTTCGCGGACGGATCGGTCGCGGCCGCGGTCGCCGTCAACGTGTTCCACCATGTGCCGCCGCCTGAGCGGGAGGCGGCCGCCCGGGAGATGGCCCGGGTGATCCGGCCCGGGGGACTCGCGGCGATCCTCGAGCACAACCCGTGGAACCCGCTCACCCGGAAGGCCGTGCGGGACTGCCCGTTCGACGAGGACGCCGTCCTGCTGTCCC
>JAMOQA010000592.1 GCA_027064265.1 Acidobacteriota bacterium | reverse complement strand
CCTGCGACGGGGGTCGAACGTGGCCGACCTGCAGGTCAACCTGCTGCCGAAGAAGCTGCGGGACGCCCAGAGCCACGACATCGCGCGCAGGATCCGGCCGCCGATCCAGGAGATCGCGAAGAAGTACGGTGCGGCGGTCAAGATCGCCGAGATCCCGCCGGGGCCGCCGGTGATGGCAACGCTGGTCGCCGAGGTCTACGGGCCGAACCGGGAGGAGCGGATCGAGACGGCCCGAAAGATCAAGCGGATCTTCGAGGAGACCGAGGGGGTCGTCGACATCGACTGGCTGGTGGAGGCGCCCCAGGAGAAGGTCATCTTCGAGGTCGACCGGGAGAAGGCGGCGCTCCACGGGGTGCCCGCCGGGGCGGTGGCGAAGGCGCTGCGCCTCGCGCTCCACGGCGAGGACGCCGGCCTGCTGCACGATCCGGACGAGGTGGAGCCGGTCACGATCCAGCTCCGGCTTCCCCGGGCGGAGCGCTCGAGCATCGACGATCTCAAGGACGTCCGGCTCGCGTCGATGGCCGGGGGGCTCGTGCCGCTCTCCGAGCTCGTCCGGGTGAAGAAGACCGTGATCCCGGGGACCCGCTACCGGAAGAACCTGCTTCCGGTCGTCTACGTGACCGGAGACGTCGGCGGCCGGGAGGAGAGCCCCGTCTACGCGATCCTCAAGATGGCCGGCGAGATCGCGAAGATCGAGACCCCGGAGGGGACGACGGTCGACCAGTTCTACACGGCGCAACCCTGGTCCACCGAGACGCCCGTGATGAAGTGGGACGGCGAGTGGCACATCACCTACGAGGTCTTCCGCGACCTCGGGATCTCCTTCGCCGTGGTGATGGTGCTGATCTACATGCTGATCGTCGCCTGGTTCCAGCGGTTCCTGGTGCCGATGGTGATGATGATCTCGATCCCGCTCTCCCTCGTCGGGATCCTGCCGGCCCACTGGCTGTACGGGGCGTTCTTCACCGCCAACTCGATGATCGGGTTCATCGCGCTCGCCGGCATCATGGTCCGCAACGGCGTCCTGCTGATCGACTTCGTCGACCTCGCCCTCGAGCGGGGCAAGACGTTCGGCGAGGCGCTGGTCGAGGGCGGCGCGGTCCGGTTCCGGCCGATCGTGCTGACCTCGATCGCGGTGATCGTCGGGTCGCTCGTCATCCTGCTCGATCCGATCTTCGAGGGTCTGGCGATCTCGATGATCGCGGGAGCGGTGGCGGCGACGGTGCTGACGCTGGTCGTCGTGCCGGTCCTGCACTTCATGCTGGAGAAGCGGCAGCACCGGGACAACCTGCTGCCGGACGACTGGAAGTGATCCCCGGCCGGAGCCGGGAGGAGGGCAGGCCATGAAGCTGCTCGTGATCACCTGCGCCAGCGAGCGCGTCGAGGAACTGCTGAAGATCATCGACGAGCACGAGGTGCACGCCTTCACCGAGATGCCCGGCCTGCGGGGCTCGGGAACCACCGGCAAGCACATGGGCACCCGGGCGTTCCCCGGGACGGTGTCGCTGATCCTGGCGGCCGTTTCCGCCGAGAAGGCGGACGAGCTGGTCGACGCGCTCGAGGGGCTCTCGCGCTCGTGCGCCCCCGGCGAGGGGTTGCGGGTGCTGGTGCTTCCCGTCGAGCAGATGGTCTGAGAAAAGGGGGGCGGCTCCCGGGCCGCCCCCTTCGTCACGCTACTCGCCACCCGGGCACGTTACCAGACCCGGCAGCGCTCCTTCGGGTTCATCGGCGTGCCCTCGGCGCACCCGAACGCCTCGGCGAAGGCGGGGAGGTTCGCGAGGGGGCCGTTCACCCGGAACCGGGGCGTCGAGTGCGGGTCGACCGTGGCGGCCAGCTTCTCGTACTCCGGCGTCGCGAGGGTGCACCAGGTCTGGGCGTAGGCGACGAAGAAGAGCTGTTGCGGGGTGAGGTCCAGGCCGGGCAGGGTCGTCTCGTCGCCGAGGCCGGACCAGGCCTTCCAGGAAAGCCGGATGCCGCCGTTGTCGGCGAGGTTCTCCCCGAGGGTCAGCTTGCCGTCGAGGTGGACTCCGGGCTGGACCTCGTACCCGGCGTACTGGCGCTCGATGCAGGCGGCGCGCTCCTCGAAGGCCTTCGCCACCTCGGGGGTCCACCAGTCGGCCATGCGGCCGTGGGCGTCGAACTTGCGCCCCTGGTCGTCGAAGCCGTGGGTGAGCTCGTGTCCCATCACCATTCCCATGCCGCCGTAGTTCATCGCCGCCGGGAAGTCGCGGTGGAAGAACGGGGGCTGGAGGATGCCTGCGGGGAAGACCATCTCGTTGGCGCTGGGGTTGTAGTAGGCGTTGACGGTGGGCGGCGTCATGTGCCACTCGGACCGGTCGACCGGCTGGCCGATGCGGCGCACCTGGCGGGCGAACTCGAACCGCCGGGCGGCGGTGCCCGTGGCGAACCAGGAGCCCCGGTCCACCTCGAGGCCGTCGTAGGTGCGCCACCTGTCGGGGTAGCCGACCTTGTTGACGATGGCGTGGAGCTTCTCCCGGGCGCGTTCCTTCGTGGGCTCGTCCATCCAGTCGAGTTCCTCGAGGTTCTTCTCGAACGCGGCCTCGACGTTGCCGATCATCTCCCGGGCGATGTCACGGCTCTCGCCGGCGAAGGCCCGCTCGACGAACGCCTTGCCGAGGAGCTCGCCGAGCCCGTCGTCGACCGCGGCGACGCAGCGCTTCCAGCGGGGACGGATCTCCTCCTGGCCGGAGAGCGTCTTCCCGTAGAACTCGAACGAGGCCTCGACGAAGTCGCGGGGGAGGAGACCGGAGAGCCCCTGGACGAGGTGGAAGCGCAGGTAGGCGCGCATCGTGTCGAGGTCGGTCCCGAGGACGGTGTCCTGGAGGGCCTCGAAGAAGTCCGGGGTGGCGACGTTGATGTCCTTCACGTCCTCCCGGCCGACGCCCGCGAAGAAGGCGTCCCACGGGAGCTTCGGCGCGAGCCTGGCGAGGCCCTCGCGGTCGATCTTGTGGTAGATCTTCCTCGGATCCCGCAGCTCGCGGCGCGGCTTCGAGGCCTTCGCGAGCCGCGTCTCGAGGGCGACGATCTCGTCGGCATGCTTCTTCGCGAGGGGTCCGTCCTCGCCGGTCAGCGTCAGCATCCGGGCGATGTACGCGCGGTATGCCTCGAGGATCTGCTTCCGGTTCGGGTCGAGGTAGTAGTCCCGGTCGGGGAGCCCGAGGCCGCCCTGGAAGAAGTGGGCGATGTAGAGGTCCGGGTTCTCGAAGTCGGCGTCGACCCCGGCATCGAACAGGACGGAGGCGCCGACCTGGAACATCTCGCCGGCGACGCGGAAGAGGGCTTCCGGGCAGTCGACGGCGTCGATCTTCTCGAACCAGGGCGCGAGGGGCGCGAGCCCCGCCTTCTCGATCGCCTCCTCGTCCATGCACGCGGCCCAGAAGTCACCGATCTTCCGGAGGCCCGGGTCGTCTCCCGGATCGGCCGCCGCCGCCTCGAGGATCTCCCGTTCGATCGCCAGGTTTCGCTCGGCGATCTCGGAGAAACCGCGACCCCAGCGGGGCCGATCGGGAGGCAGCTCGGCCGTCGCGAGCCAGCCTCCGCAGGCGTAGCGGTAGAAGTCCTGGCAGGGGTCGACCGACGGGTCGAGGGTCTCGCGGACGCTGGTCGCGATCTGCGCCGGCTCCATGTGGTCCCCGGTGTCCTTCGCACCGGACCCGGGTCCCTGGCAGGCGAGGAGGAAACCCGCGGCCAGGACGGCCGCGGCGGCGAGCAGGAGGGTTCGCTTCATCGTGGCGCTCCTTCGTGGAGGGGAGAAGGGGTGGTCTCGTCAGGCGAGGTAGAGGCCGCATTCCGGGCAGCAGCCGTCCTCGCCGGGCGGATCGGTGCAGCCGCAGGCGGGGCAGGGAGTCGGCCCGTCTTCCGCTTCGTCTTCGCCCAGTACCGCCTCCGGCGCGATGCAGAGTACCTGCTCCGTCGGGAGGGTGGGCTCGTACTCCTCGGCGAAGAAGCGAACGGCCCGCTCCACGTCCTCGACGGCGACCAGCAGGTGCAGGGTCGGCCGGCAGCTGGTGCAGGCGACCGGGGGTGGGGCGGCGGCGCAGGGGATCCGGGCGGCGGCCAGGGCGTCCCGCAGGTCCTCGATTCCCGCCGGCGACCCGGCGAAACAGGGAACGACCTGCCGGCCGTGGAGGAGGCGGGCCATCGCCCGCGGGTCGGCGAACGGGTCGGCCTCTCCCGGGGGGGCATCTACCAGGGAGACATGGCAGCGGTGGCACTCGGGGGTGCCGTCGACGTAGTCCGCGCCGCAGGAGGGGCACCAGCGCATTCCGGTCCTCCGGGGTGTCGGGGGTTCAGTAGGTACGCCGACCCGGCAGGCGCCGCCACTCCTCGAGGAGGGCGAGGCACTGGTCCCGCAGGAAGTCCGGGTGGATCGTGACCGGGCTCCCGCCGAGCCGTTTCATCGTCTCGTTCGAGATCGGCATTTCGTTGAATCCCAGGCGGGCGACGTCCTCGATTCGCGTTCCCCAGAAGACGTCGCCGATCCGGGCCCAGTGGATGGCGGAAAAGCACATCGGGCAGGGCTCGGTCGTCGAGTAGATCACCGTGCCCTCGAGGAAGGGCGTGCCCCGGGCGGCGCACGCCTCCCGGATCGCGTTCACCTCGGCGTGGGCCGTGGCGTCCCCGAGGAGCACCGTGTTGTGGGCGACGGCGAGGACGTTCCCTTCCCGGTCGGCGATCACCGCGCCGAAGGGGCCCCCCTCGCCCCGCAGGATTCCCTCCCGGGCGGCGTCGATCGCCCGCCGCATCAGGTCCGGGGCGGGATGGACGATCGTGCTCACCGGGTCAGCACCGCGCGGAACCGGAGTTCGTTCCGCCGCAGCCGGTCCAGGGCCACGTTGACCTCCTCCATCGGGAAGGTCTCCACCATCGCGGCGATCCCCCGCTCCGCCGCGAAGGCCAGCATCTCCCGCATCCGTGCCCTCCCGGCGATCTGGCTCCCGACGAGCCCGCGGTTGCCCAGGATCAGGGCATCGACGGGGACACCGACCTCCCCGGGCACGACGCCGACGAACGCCATCCGCCCCCGGGGGCGGACCGTGCGGGCGAGCGCGGGCCAGTCGAGGGCCACCGGGACGGTGACGAGCACCAGGTCGAAGGCACGGGCGGCGCCCCGGAGTGTCTCCTCCCCGAGAACGAGGAACTCGTCGGCGCCGAGCTCCCGGGCGAGTTCCTCCTTGTCGGCCGAGTGGGAGATCGCGGTCA
>JAMOQA010000591.1 GCA_027064265.1 Acidobacteriota bacterium | reverse complement strand
ACCAGCATGGTGATCGCGTGCGGCGACCACCGGGCCATCGTCGAGTGCGGGCAGGCCCAGGTGGCGGCGTTCCTCGGCGAGGAACTGGTCCCGATGCTGGGCGACCGGCTGGCGGAGACCCGCTTCCTCCTGGTCGACGCCCGGTTCCCCGCGCTGCAGGAGGCCGCCGCCCGGGAGGTCCGCCGGTGCGGAGGGCGGGTCGTGCTCGACGCGGGGCACCCGCGGCCCGGCGTCGACGCGCTGCTGCCCCTCGCCGACGTGGCGGTGCTCTCCCGCACCTGGGGCGACCGGCAGGGGCTCTCCCCGGAGGAGGCGCTCGACCGGGTCGCCGCGGCGATGCCGGCGCCCGGCGAGGAGGGCATGCCGGGGGCGCGCCGCGGCACGATCGCGGGGATCACCCTGGGCCCCGAGGGAGTGATCGCGCGGATCGACCGGGGTCCCGTCCTGCGGATCCCCGGTCACCGGGTGACCGCGGTCGACACCGCCGGGGCCGGGGACGTCTTCCACGGCGTGCTCGTCGCCGCGCTCTGGCGCGGCGAGCCCCCCGAGCGCGCCCTGCGCCTGGCCAACGCCGCCGCCGCCCTCAAGGTCCAGCGTCCCACCGCCAGCGCCCCGATCGGCGGCTGGTCCGACATCGAGTCCCTCCTGTAACCCCTCCCGCAGGGCCGCGGCTTGCTGCGCGAGAGGCATGAGGGGTAGGGGCGCAGCGTGCTGCGCCCGTGCGGCCCGCAGGGCCGCCATGGTCGGCCGCGCTTCGCGCGGCACGGGTCGAGCACGCTCGACCCCTACGGTCTTCGCGTCTCGAACGTGCGGGCGCGGCCAACCCGGTTGCGCGGACGGGAAGGAAACGCCCGGGGAGTTCCCGGGGCGTTCGCGTTGCGCGGGCGGGGCGACGGCCCGGCGGGCAGGAAACCCGCGGCGGAGGCGACGGCCTTCCCGTAGCGTCGGGGGCATGGGCCCGGCGCGCCGCCCCCCTCCCGGGCCCCACGGGGGAGGACCGATGAAACGTGACGACGCGCGCGGCGGCGACCGCGCGGGGGCACCGGGAAGGGAGCGGGGCGGCGGGAACGAGCGACGGGGTCGGCGGCGGTTCCGCCTGCGCGCCCTCGACGGCGGCCGGGCCGGGGAGCCGCGGCCGCGGGAGCTCCCGGTGGCGCCGCCGGACGGGGCGCCCTGCCCCTGCGGGTCGGGGCGTTCGTGGGGGAGCTGCTGCGGACCGCGGTCGGTGCGCGACCAGCCGCGGATCCGGGAGTGGGCGGCGAGCTGGCAGTCGCTGACCGACCAGGTGCTGCGGTTCGCGACCGATTTCCTGGCCGCGGCGCCGGAGCCGTGCGCGGTGGACGATCTTCCCTTGGAAGACGTCGCCGCACGGGTCCGCGACGTCCTGGAGTCGCTCCCCTGGCCCCCGATGTCCGCCTGGCTCACCCCCTGGAGCCTGTACTGGTGGCGGCCCGCGGCGGGAGACGTGATCCGGGAGATATGCGGGTGGACCACCCCGACCCTGGCGGAGGAATGGATCCGGACGCAGCCCCTCCTCTCGGAGCGGGAGCGCGCCTACCTCGAGGGGGCCCTCGGGAGCGCGTTCTCCTTCCTCGAGGTCGAGGCCCGTGCGCCGGCCGCCGTCTTCTTCCGCGACCTGCTGCTCGACCGGCGCCACGTGGTGAGCGACCCGTCGCTGGCCAGGGACCTGCGGGAGGGCTGGGTCGTCTACGGGGCGATCGCCCGGATGCCGTTCGGCGACGCCCTCCTGGGGACCGGTCCGCTGATCCTCCACGGCCGCGGGCCCCTGGACCTCGCTTCCCTCGAGCGCCGACTGCGCCGGCGGTCCCGAAGGCCCGGCGTGCGCACCCTCCAGGAGGAGTGGCGCCTCGTCGCCGCCACGTACCTGGCGGCCCTCGCGGAACTCGCGGTGGCCTGGGAGACGGACGCCCGGGTCCTCCCGGGGGGGCGCGCCCGGCGCGAACGCTGACCCGCCGCCGTCAGCCGAGGAGCAGGGCCGCCGCGAGCACGGAGGCCAGGCCGACCACCAGCTCGACCCGCAGGCACCGGGCGAAGTCCCGGTCCCTGGAACTCCGCGGCAGGGCGAGGAGCCGGCCGGTCACCGCCAGCACGATCACGAGGGGCCACAGGTGGAAGAACCCCGCGAGGAAGCCGGCGGCCCGGAACGCCGTCGCCACCCGCCGCGCCGCCGCCGGCCAGTGGGGATCCCGGGCCGGGTCCGCCTTCCGGGCGCGGCCGGCGAGTCCCAGCGCGCGCCGCACCTGGAAGGCGAGCGCCCCCGCGCCCCAGGTGACGGCCAGGAGCCCGAGCACGAGGCCGAGCCCGCGGGCCACCGCCGGGGACCAGGGGAGGGGCCCCGTGCCGGCCGCGCGCGCCAGCCACCGCGCGGCGACGGCCAGCGTGGCCACGTGCAGCGCCTGGTCCACCAGGTGCCCGGCGATCGGCGTGCCCCGCTCCCGCCACAGCCGCAGCTCGAGGGCGATCTTCCCGGCGTCGATCCCCAGGTGCACGGCCCCGAGCAGCAGTCCCGCGGCCAGCGCCGCCCGGGCCGGCACGAACGGGGCCAGCGCCGCCACCGCGCAGGCGGCGGTCACCAGCCCGTGGGCCAGCAGCGCCCCGCTCGCGAGCCCCCGCCGCTTCGCGTCGGCGAAGCGGTCGGTCTGCAGGACGAAGTCGGAGAGCAGGTGGGCGACGAGCAGGGCCGCGAGGAGCCCGCCGAACGGCCCGGACGACTCGAGAAGGCCCACCGTCGCCGCACCTGCCCGGTCAGCGCCCCGCGCCGTCGCCGAGGCGGAACCAGCCGGCCCGGCAGGTGCGCCGGCGGCCGTCGTCGTCGACCCGGGTCACCCACCACCAGACGATCTCCTCGCCGTTGCGGCGGGCCTGGCGGCGGATCTTCTTCCATTGCTTCTTCGTCGGGGTGAACGTGGCGTCCCGGAGCACCTTCTTCCGACCCCGGGGGTACGTGACCACCTTGCGGAAGACCGGGTCGCCGGAGAACGAGACCCGGTAGCCCCGGGTGCCGGCGAGGGGCGACCACGTGAACTCCGGCGCCTCGTCCGGGGAGACGGCGGCCCCGTCCGCCGGCGCCCGCAGGGTCACCGGGGCGATCGGGGGGGCCGGGTGGCGGCGCCAGGTGGTCAGCCGGTCCAGGT
This sequence comes from Acidobacteriota bacterium, assembly GCA_027064265.1. Lineage (GTDB taxonomy): Bacteria > Acidobacteriota > Polarisedimenticolia > J045 > J045 > JAMOQA01. The sequence goes on along the minus strand of JAMOQA010000591.1, from coordinate 2,078 downwards.
CGCGCCGTGCGACGTAGGGCACGTAGCCCCGGGCCTCGGCCAGCTCGTAGAACAGGTCGACCTTCTTCCGCGAGCGCGGGTAGTCGACCACCAGCACCCGCCGGCCGGCGTCCCGGAACCGGTCGAGGAGCGGCACCACCTCGCGGACCTGCCCCCGGTGCTGTCGACGGTTCCCCCGGAACCAGGTGTCCTCGGCGCCGATCCCCGAGACCACGTCCAGGTACCCGTCGACCTCCACGAGGCCCGGGGCGTTCTGGGGGACGACCAGGAAGTCCGGGTCCTCCGCCCGGGCGTGCGCGGCGATCCGGCGAACGAACGCGACCATCCGTTCCGCCGCGTCCGGGACCTCGTTCCTGCCGTCCGGGCCCCAGTACTCGTACGCGTCGACGATGTCGAGGTACACGCCGTCGAATCCCTGGGCGAGGATCCGGTCCAGGTAGTCGAGGACGATCGCCTGCCAGTCCGGGTCCCAGTACCGGACCCGCCAGTTCCCCTTCCAGTGGGGATTCTCGGGGCCGAGCCACGCGGGCGGGTCGTCTTCCCAGGCGGGGTCCCAGTAGTACCGGTAGTCCTCCGCCTCGCCGATGCTCAGGTAGGCGAGGACGACCCGGCCCCCGGACTTCATCAGGGCGACCTCGGGGGGGGACCACTCGCCGTCCTCCTCGCCGGTGGCGGAGTAGTCGGTCACCAGGAGCTCGAAGCCGGTGTCGGCGACCTTCGCCGGGACCACGTCCTGGAGCTGGTAGAGCCAGGACCCGATCTCCGGGACGACGGGCGGCGCGGCGACCGCCGGCGGGGCGCCGGCGGCGGCCAGGAAGGCCAGGGCGAACACGATGGCACCGAGGGCGCGGTGGGACGAACGGGAAAATGGAAACACGGTCTCGATCCTCCGGTCGTGGCGAAGGCGGCCCGGGGAAGCGCCCGGCCCGGCGACCCCATCCTCCCCCGACGCCTCCCCGGGGGCAAGGACGGCCGCCCAGCAGGTGCAGGCCGCGGTAGAATCGACGTCGGGGTGGCCTGTGCAGGGATACGTGGCCAACACGGACCTCCAGTGGTTCCGTTTCCTCCGGGAAATGGCACGTCGTCACGGCGCACGGACCCCGGAGGAGCCGTTCGAGGTCAACTTCTGGACCCCCTCGGGGAAGGTTCCCACGCGCCTGGTTCCGGGCGACCTGGTGTTCTTCAAGCTCAAGGCCCCCGTCCGGGCGGTGGGCGGCTTCGGCGTCTTCTCTCATGCCACGAGGCTGCCGCTCTGGCTCGCGTGGGACACGTTCGGCGAGGCGAACGGCGTTCCCGGTCTCGAGGAGTTCGCCCGGCGGATCGCCGCGAACCTGCACGGCAAGGCGAAGGTCGCGGAGATCCAGCGTCATACCATCGGTTGCCTGGTCCTGGTTTCTCCCGTCTTCTTCGAGGACGACGCGCGTGTACCGGAGCCGGCAGACTGGAGTGCGAACATCGTCTCGGGCAAGTTCTACGACCTCGCGCGCGGAGAAGGCCGTCGCCTGCTGGAAGCCTGCCGGAAACGGGCGGCCCTCGGCCCCCTCCGCGAGGAAGGGCAGGACATGCCCGGCGTCGCTGCCACGACAGGTGCCGGAGACGCTGCCGTACCCTGGCGAGAGGGGCGCGCGCGAATCCGGATGGGCCAGGGGAGCTTCCGCTTGCGGTTGCTCGATGCCTACGGCCGTGCATGCGCCGTGACGGGGGAGCATTCCTTGCCGGCGCTCGAAGCTGCGCACATCCGTCCATTCCACGAGCAGCCCGGCTACGATCCGCGCAACGGGGTGATTCTCCGGTCGGACATCCATCGGTTGTTCGACAAGGGTTACGTGACCATTACTCCCGAGTATCGCTTCGAGGTGGGGCGGCGCCTGCGCGAAGACTGGCACAACGGCAGGACGTACTACCCGCTCCACGGGACGGAAGTCCACGTGCCCGAGGAGCCGGCGCTGCGCCCGGACCCGGCACTGCTCGCGTGGCACAACGAGAACGTCTTCCTCGGGTGAGGTCGGTTGCAGGGAGGAGGGGTCGATGGCAGCGAAGGAGATCGTCGTCGAGAAGAACCCGTCGGAAGAGCGGCT
>JAMOQA010000590.1 GCA_027064265.1 Acidobacteriota bacterium | reverse complement strand
CCCGGGAGGGGTGGGAACGCGCCCCGCCGCTGGCGGGGAGAAAGGAGCGAGGAGTGCAGATGCGGTACCCGGTCGTCGTTTCGGTCTTCGCCCTCGTCTTCGCCTGCCTCGCGGCGGGCCCGGCCCACGCGGAGTGCTCCATCGAGGGGCCGGGAGGATGCCGGGCGGCCGTCACCGTCCCCTGCGGCGAGGGGATGGCCTGCGCCTGCATCGGCGCCTCCGGCGAGTCGATCCGGTCCTGCTCCTGCGCCTGCGTGGAGCCCGGTCGCGTCGAACATCGGCCCATGACGCAGCGCGGGCGGCTCGGCCTGGACGAGCAGGTTGCGGTCACCCTGGGCGGCGAGCCGCTGCCGCTGGCCGACCTCGCCGCGCTGCTCGAGCGGTCCCTCGGATGGCGGGTCGAGGTCGGGACGGAGTTCCGGGAGACGCCGGTCGGCCCGGTGGAGTACCGGGGCTCCCTCCGGGGCTTCCTCGGCATGCTCGCCGCGGCGACCGGTTCCGACTGGTCGGTCGATACCTCCCGCGGCACGATCCGCCTGGACGACTGACCCCGCACCTCGGAACCCCGATCGAGACCCCCCGCGGCCCCCGCAGGTCGCGCGAACGCCTGTGGGGGCGGCCGGAGGGCCGCCCGCCGGTGCCGGCGCGCGCGTTCCCGTGGACTGGATCGTCACCCGATGCGGGTCGCCTGCCGGCGGCCCCTACATGGATTCGCGCAACCACGAACCGCTCGACCTGTAGGGGCGCCCGGCAGGGCGAACCGCGCCGGGCGGCGCGGGGGCCGCGGGGAGGCGGGATAACCCGTCTTCCTGCAAGGGGGGTGTTCGATAGCGGGCGATCCTGCAAGGCGCGAGCGGGATAACGCGCGGTTTCGCAATCCGCGACCGCCCGGGAGCCCACGAGAGTTGCGAATCTCGGGGTTATCAAACACCCCCGTTGCAGGATCGCGCCTTATCCCGGTCCCAGTCCCGAGGGCAACCATCGAGGGATTGCGAGTCCCCCCTTGTCCCGCTCCCTTCCTGACCGGCATACCCCGGAGGCCCTGCGGGCCGCTCCGGGCGGAGCGCGCTCCGCCCCTACGGGTGACCGTCCGGGTGGACGGGGGCGAGGGCGGAGCGGGGGAGCCAGCCGGCGGGGCCGCCGGGGACGCGGACGTAGACCCAGTCGCCCCGGGCGCGGCCCAGCTCGACCTCGAGCCCCTCGTGGACGGTGAAGAGCACCGGGTTGTCCTCCCCGGGCCCGGAGCGGGCCTCCGCCCGCTCGGCGAGGACGACGGCGGACCGGTCGGTGGCCCTGAGCCAGGCGAGGCCGAGGGGGGGCAGCGCGAGGAGCGCCGCCAGGACCAGCGCCGCGATCCCCGCGCGCCGGAGCGCCGCCGCCCGGCGCCGCGCCCGGAAGAGGCCGAAGAGGAGCAGCGCCGCCCCGATCCACTCGAGGGCGATCGCCGCGACCAGCGCGCCCCGCTCGGGCAGGAGGGCGAGCCAGCGGGCGAGGAGGTCGCGGGCCCCGTCCGTCCCCTCGCTGGCGTCGGCGAGCCGCGCCCGGACCCACTCGAGGTTCGCCCGGGCGTCCTCGTGGCGCGGGTCGAGACGGAGCGCCCGCCGCAGGGCGAGGATCGCCTCCCCGTACTTCCCCTCGTGGGCGAGGACCGTGCCGAGGTCGTACCAGGCCTCGGGGTCGTGGATCCCCCGGGAGACGACCTCGCGGAGGTCCCGTTCCGCCTCCTCCCAGCGGCCGGCCTCGCCCGCGGCCGCCGCCTGCTCGAGGAGCGCCCGCGGCGAGAGCGCCGCGGCGCCGCCCCCCGGGTCCGGGCCGGCCGCGAGAGCCGCCGCGGCGGCCGCGAGGAAGACGAGGCACGCCACCAGGGCCGCCATGCAGCGCCGCCGGTTCCGCGCGCTCATCGGGGCACCTCCCGGGTGATCTCGGCGGCGGCGTCGATCACCCTGCCGATCTCGCCGACCCCCGCGTAGCGGATCGCCTCCGCCGCCTCGAGGGTCTCGACGAACCGCCGGGCCAGCTCCTCCCGGCCGGTCCGCTCGGCGAGGCCGCGGAAGAGCCGCGTCCGGTCGAGGGGCCGGGACGGCTCGCCGAGGACCTCGCCGGCCCACAGGTGCAGCGCCTCGATCACCTCCCGGGCCGCCTCCCCCGGGGCCGCGCCCGCCCGCTTCCGGGCCGCGGCGAGCCGCCGCGCCACCGCCGCCCGCAGCCGCGCCCGCCTGCCGGCGGGGGAGCCGGCCCACCGGGAGACCAGCGGCCCGAGCACCGTCGCCCCGAGCAGCAGCAGGGGAGGGAGCACGGCCAGCACGACCAAGAGGGGCGACGCCCACGGCGGACGCTCCAGGTTCCGGAGCGGCCGATCCGGCACGTGGAGCCAGCGGAGCCGGTCCCCGCCCCGGGCCGCCACCGGGGCCGGGCCGCCGGTCGCCGCGCCCCCCGCCGCCCCCGGCGTCACCTCGAGGGGCAGCGGCGGGACCGTCGCCACCCGGTACTCCCCCGCCGCCGGGTCGAAGTACGCGAACCGGACCGGACCGACCTGCACCCGGCCCGGCGCCCGGGGGACGATCGGCACGTCCCAGGTGCGGAAGCCGGGGCCCTGCCGCTTCTCCACCGGGTCGAACGCCTGCACGTCCGGGGGAAGGGTGACCGTGGGGGGGGATGCGGTCGAGAGGTTCCCCTCGCCCCGGACCGTCACCTCGAGCTGGACCGCCTCCCCCGCCGCCACCCGGGCCCGGTCGAGGCGTGCCTCCAGGGTGAAGCTGCCGACCGCGCCGGAGAAGTCCGGCGGTCGGCCCGCCTCCGGCAGCGGCTTCACCTCGATCGTCTTCGCCGGCGCGACCAGGCCGACCCGCTCGGCGAACCCGCCGAAGGCCATCCCGAAGACGTCCTCCCGCCGCCGCACGACGCCTACGGTGAAGGGCACCGGCGGGATCGTCAGCCTCCCGCTCCGGGTCGGCGTCAGCCGCCGGCGGAAGAGGACCCAGCCGACCCACTCCCGCCCCGCGGAGTCCCGGAACGTGTAGCGGGTCGCCCGCGGGGAGACCGGCTCGTCCTCGACGAGGAACCCGGGGACCGGGTCCAGGTGGTCCGGGTCGTACCCCTGGATCTTCACGCGCGACTCCAGCCGGTACTCCAGCAGGATCGACTCCCCGAGCCAGACCCGGTCCCGGTCGACCACCGTCCGCACCCGGACCTCGTCGTTCCCTCCGGGGGCCGCGCCACCGCCCCTCGCCTCGCCCGGAGCCTTCGGCGCCTCGAGGATCCTGACCGGCACCGGCTCGGTGTGGACGGTCTTCCCGTCCACGTCGATCTCGAAGGACGGCACCTCCCCCTCGCCGACGCCGGCCGGCAGGTACTCGAGGACGAACTGCTTGACCGCCGAGAACCGCCCGTTGACCCACGAGACCTGGGTGGAGGTGGACGCCCCCCCGGCGGGGAGGAGGTTCTTCCCCCGGGGCGGCCGGCCGACCAGCGTGGCCGAGGTGGCCCCCTCGCCGGAGACCGTGATCGTCACCGTCACCCGCTCGTCGGTGCGCACCGTGCGGGGCGCCACCTTCACCCGCACGTCCGGTCCCGCCGCAGCGGCCGGCAGCGCCCCGGCGAGGACGAGCGCGGCCGCGAGGAGGACCGCGGTCCGGGCGAGCGGTCGGAGGAACGCGCGGTTCACCAGTCCTTCCCCCTCTTCTTCTTCCCGGCGGGGATCCGCCGCCGGAGCGCCCGCCGCAGGGCGTCCTTCTCGTCCCGGGCCAGCCGGCGGAGCAGCCGCTCGGCCATCTCCCGCGCCTCACGGTCCTCGGGGCCTTCCTTCCCGGCGGCGGCGCCGGCCCGCTGCTCCTTCTCCTGCTGCTGGCCCTGCCGTTCCTGCTGCCGCTCCTGCTGCTCCCGGCCCTCCCGCTGCTGCCGGTCCTGCCGGCGGTCCTTCCCCTGCTGGTCCTTCCGGTCCCGGCCCTGCCGGCCCTCCTGCTTCTCCTGCTCCTCTTGCTGCTGCCCGTTCTGCCGCTGTTTCTCCTGCTGCTGCCCCTCCTGGCCCTTCTCGCTCCGGTCCTGCTGCTGCCCTTCCTGCTGCTTGCCGCGGCCCCCCTGCGGCTGCTGCTGTTGCTGCTGTTGCCTCCGGAGCTGCCGGAGGGCGAGGTCCAGGTTCCGGCGGGCCTCCTCGTCCGTGGGGTCGACGAGGAGGGCCCGGGTGAACGCCTCCGCCGCCGCCCGGGCGTCCCCGCCGAGCAGCTCGGCGAGGCCCCGGTTGTACCACGCGTCCCGGCGGATCGTGCCTTCCCCCAGGCTCGCCGCCCGGTCCCAGGCCTGTCGCGCCTCGTCGAGCCGCCCGAGGCGGGCGAGGGCGTTCCCCAGGTCGAAGAGGATCCGCGGGTCGTCCGGCGAGCGGGAGAGGGCCTCGGTGTAGTGGCGCACCGCCTCCTCGGCGTTCCCCTCTTCGAGGGCCCGGTTCCCCTCCCGGGTCTCCCGCCAGGTGGTCTGCCACGGGTCGAAGCCGGTCCCGAGGACCAGCAGCGCGAGGGCGATCGTGACCGCGAGCCGGCGCCGCATCACGCCACCTCCCGCCGCCGCCGGCGGTCGACGAGCAGCGCCTCGAGGGCGGCGAGGACGAACGCGGCGCCGAGGGGCCAGCGGTACCGCTCCGCCCGCCGCCGGGGGAGCGTCGCCCCGAGGTCGCTCCGCTGGAGCCGGGAGAGCGCCTCGACCACCTTGTCGACCCCCTCGCCGAAGCCGGTCGCCCGGGCGTAGGCGCCGCCCCCGGCCCGGGCGACCTCCGAGAGGGTCGCCTCGTCGAGGCGGCTCGTCACCACCTTGCCGTGTTCCTCCTCGTAGCCGACCAGCTTGCCGGCGTCGTCGAACGCCGGGACCGGCGCCCCCCGGGGCGTACCGACGCCGACGGCGTAGATCGTGATTCCCTCCTCCGCGGCCCGCTTCGCCGCCGCGATGCCGCGCCCCTCGAGGTCCTCCCCGTCGGAGAGGATCACCAGCACCTTCCGGGCCCGGGCGTGCCGGGCGAAGAGGCGCCGCGCCTCGTCGATCGCCGCGCCGAGGTCGGTCCCCTGGGCGGTGAAGAGGGACGGGTCGGCGGCGTCGAGGTAGAGGGCGAGGGCGCCCCGGTCCAGGGTGAGCGGGCAGAGGGTCGCCGCCGTGCCGGCGAAGCCGACGAGGCCGACCCGGTCCGACGGGAGCTTCTCCGCGATCTCCCGGGCGATCGCCCGGGCGACCACCAGGCGCGAGGGAGGGAGGTCCTCGGCGAGCATCGACCGGGAG
>JAMOQA010000589.1 GCA_027064265.1 Acidobacteriota bacterium | reverse complement strand
CTGGCGCAGGAGCAGGAGGGAGAGGGCCCACCGGCGGGCCTTCGGCATCCCGGCGAGGGCGTCGGTGACGAGGCGCGAGAGGGAGCCCCGGTCGATCGCCGTCGGGGGCGCGGCAAAGGCCCGGGCGATGCGGCGCACCGGGTCCTTCTCGGCGCGGATCTCCCGCAGGAGGGTGTCCTCCGGCTTCCCGGCGAGCTCGGCGGCGGCCCGGTGGATCGCCGCGAGGACCGACGGCCGGACGACCTTGCCGCCGGCCGGGTGGGGGAGCCCGCAGCGCAGCGCGAGGAGGGCCGCGTCGGCCAGCCCCTCCCGGGTGCGGAGCACATCGAGGGCCGCCCGGGCCCAGAGGATGGAGTCCCGCAGGAAGACCGCCCTCCGCCCCGAGATCGGGAGCCCCGCCTTCGCCAGCGGGTCGACCAGCGCCTCGACGTACGCGACCGTCCAGTCCCGTTCCTCCGCGGGAATGTCCGCGAAGCGGGCCCGGGTCTCCTCGACGAGGCGCTCGAGGCGGGGCCGGCGCCGGGCCGCCTGCCCGCCCCGGGCGACCAGGTCGCGCCGGTCGGGGACCGGAAGCTCCTCGAGGGACGGCACCCGCACGACCCAGGCGAACCGGTCGGCGAGGGCCGGGTCGAGGGGCATCGACCCGAGGTACGTCTCCTCTTCCTCCCGGTCGAGCTCCGCGTCGCTCCCCTCCGCCGGGGGCGGGTTCATCGCCGCCCAGCGGTAGCGCAGGTCCGGCAGTTCCAGCCCCTGGACCCGGGCCTCGTGGACGATGGAGAACAGCTTGTTCGCCGTCTCGGGCCGGCAGCGGGAGATCTCGTCGAGGAAGACCGACTGGGCGCCCCAGATCGACGCCGGGGTCTCCAGGAACTCCATCCTCCCGCTCTCCCGGTCCGGGACCGGGTAGCCCACCAGGTCGTCGAAGCTGAGCAGGCTTGCGTTGTAGTGGCGGTGCCGGAGTCCCAGCTCCCGGGCCAGCGTGTTGAGCAGCTCGGACTTCGCCGTGCCGTGGGGCCCGATCAGGAGCAGCGGCCGCTGGTCCGCGAGGGCCGCCAGGACGACGGCGTCGAGGTGATCGAGACCGAAGAACCCGAGGGGGCGCAGCAGGCGGATGCGCCCGCGCGATCGTGTCGCCATCGGTACCTCCAGCTTCCCCCGTCCGCGTTCGATCAGCGGGCCCCGGGGGAAGCGGAGGCCGGCTGACGCTTTAGCAGTACTTGTGAATCGCCCTGCAAGCTGTCAGATCAAATCGGCGATGTCTCTCGTTCCGGCCCCGGAACGCAAGAAGCCCGGCGCGCGGCGCCGGGACGAGGGGTTCCGAGGTCGGATTCCGTCTCGTCGCTTTAGCCGCACTTCTAACGCGCCCGCAAGCTGACGATCAAATCGGCGCACCATGAATTCTACGTCATCTCGCGCGATTGTCAAGGGGCCGGCTCCACCGGGTCGTTGCTGGCTCCGCCCGGGCTCCCGGCCCGCCCCGCGGATGATTCCCGCGACCGGCAGGAGAGCCGGACGAAGCGGGCGACCGGCAGGACGATATGGCATTCCTGTCACCGGGGAACTCCGGCATCACGGGGTACGCCGTGGGAATCGCATGGCAGCATGTCTCCCATGTTGCGGCCCGGCTGGCTCGCATGATCCGTGCCACGGGGTTGCGTATTGGGGCACATGCTGCGGCTTTTCTGCAGGAGGCGGGAGAGGTGGTGCCCTCCTCCCGGAAGCGGGAGGAAGGGGCGTCAACGCGTTGACAGTAGTGTATTTCTGGTTGACGCAAGAGGTCGAGTGACGTAATATGGGTCGCGAGGTTGGGTTTCATCCAGGAGCCATTCGTTCCCTCGTGCGCCCCCCGCCCGAGGAGGCCTCATGGCACTCGACTGCACTCCGCCCGATCGTCCTGCCGGCCCGCTTCCGGTCCCTTCCCGCCACGGGGCCCCCGGCGATCCTTCCCCCCTGCCTCCCGTGGGAGTCGACGGGAAGGACACCCGCGAAGGACCCGCCACGGGGCCCACCGAGGGTTTTCCCGGAGAGGCCGCCGAGGACCGGGTGCCCCTCCTGGAACTCTCCCCGGACGAGCTCCAGCGGAAGGCCCTTCACGCGTTCCGGCTCGGCAACCAGGCCCGGCTCACCCTCGTCCAGCTCCTCCTCGCCCTCGACGAGTCGAGGGGCTTCCTCGAGCTCGGCTACTCCTCCGTGGCGGCCTGGGCGAAGGACCATCTCGGCTGGCGGCGTTCCACGACCTTCGACGCCCTGCGAACCGCCCGGGCCCTCGCCGACCTGCCCCGGCTGCGGGGCGCCTTCCTCGCGGGCCACCTCTGCTGGTCCGCCCTCGCGGAGATCACCCGGGTGGCGACGCCTGCCACCGAGGAGGCCTGGCTCCGGTTCGCCCGGGGGAAGGACGCCGGGGCGGTGCGCGACGAGGTCCGGCGGGCCGTCCGGGAGGGCAGGGACCGCCCCCCGGAGGGACGCTGGGGGTTGCCGAACCTGGACCGGAAAATCGTGCTGAAGCTCACGGCGTCGCAGGTCGAGAAGGTCCGACGGGCGTTCGCGGGGCTGGCGAAGGAGCTCTCGGAACGCTCGGGGCGGTCGGTGGGGCTCGCGGAGGTCCTGCTCTACCTGGCGGAGCTGGAACTGGCGAAGCCGGCCGAGGAAAGGGTGCCGGAGGGGGCGCCTCCCGCGAGGTACGCGGTGGTCTACACGAGGTGCCCGGCGTGCGGGAGGGCGGCGATGCAGACCGACCGGGGTCTCCTCGAGGTGAGCCCGGAAGAAGTGGACCGGGTCGAGGGGGAGGCGGACGTGGTCCACCTGGACGGGGCGAAGGGAGGAGACGCCGGCGAGGCGAAAGAAAGGCGGTCCGGAGATCCGGACTCGCGCGGTGTGAACTTCCCGGCTGCAGCGGGAGCTGGGTCCGAGAAGGCGAAAGAAAGGCGGTCCGGAGATCCGGACTCCCGGGAGGGTGGGCGGCACGCGGTCCGCCGGAAGATCTTCCTGCGGGACGGGGAAGCGTGCGCGAGTCCCCACTGTGACCGGCGGGCCGAGCAGTGGCACCACGTCCAGCCGAGGTCGAAGGGAGGCCCGGACACCCTGGACAACGGGGTCGCGCTCTGCGCCCGCTGCCACGCCATGGCCCACGCGGGCCTGCTGGAGATCCGGCGGGCCCGGGACGGGCGCTTCCTGTTCACCCCTCGCGGGCGGCAGCTCGCGGACGAGCTCCAGCGTCTCGACGCCCGCGCTGGAAAGGACGCGCCCCGGCTCGTCGCCGTCCGGACGTCCGGACGGAGGCCATTCCCACCGGGCGGGCCACCTGCAGACTCCCGCCTCCCGTCCCCGGAGGAGATCGCGGCCAGCCTGGCGAAGACGTTCGGGTTCCGGAAGGCCGAGGCCCTCGAGCGGGTCCACCGCGCGCTCGAGAGCCTCGGGCCCGAGCGCAGCCGCGACCTGTCCGCCATCGTGCAGGCCGCCCTGCGGGGGTGACGGGGAGACGGGTGGGCGTCTCCTCCACGTGCCGTGACCATGCTGGCGGAGAGGGTGGGATTCGAACCCACGGTAGGGGGTTTAGCCCTACAACGGTTTAGCAAACCGTCCTCTTAAGCCACTCGAGCACCTCTCCGCGGGGATGCCGGGAGGATTCTAGGGGCGGGGGGCCCTCCCGGCAAGCTCCGGCCCGGAGGGCTCATGCACCATCCGGGCTACTCGTTCACCATGCGCAGCGGCTGGCCGGTCGACTGGAGCACCGCCCGCCAGAGGGGGTGCTCCGGGTCGAGCCGCTTGCGGCCCTTCGTCACCAGGTGGATCGGGATGTGGACCTGGCGGCCGTTGTGCCTCCCGATCATCACCCCGGTCTTCCCGGCCATCGCGGCGTGGACCGCGTTCTGCCCGAGCTGCTGGCAGTAGATCGCGTCCGACGCGTTCGCCGGGGCGGAGCGGATCATGTAACCGGGATCGATGTACTTCACGGTAACCGGGATCTCCCGCTCGGCGAAGTAGGCCTCGATCCGCCCCCGCAGGTAGCGGCCGATGTCCCCGAGCCGCTTGTTGCCCGAGGCGTCGGTTCCCCGCACCGCCTGCTCCTCGGCGAGGTACTCCTGGCCGGCCCCCTCGGCGACGACCACCACGGCGTGGTGCCGGGAGGCGAGTCGGCGGTGCAGGTGGGCGAGGAACCCGTTGGGGCCGTCCAGGTCGAACGGGTTCTCCGGGATCAGCACGAAGTTCGCCTCCCCGGATGCGAGGGCCGCCTGGGCGGCGATGAAGCCGGAGTCCCGGCCCATCAGCCGGACGAGGCCGACCCCGTTGTACGCGCCCAGGGCCTCGGCGTGGGCGGCGTCGACCGCGAGGCGGGCGAGGGAGACCGCCGTGATGAAGCCGAAGGTCCGGTCCACGTAGAGGATGTCGTTGTCGATCGTCTTCGGGATCCCGACGACCGCCACCTCGAGCCCGGCCTCGGCGGCCGCCCGGGAGATCGCCTCCACCGCCCGCTGGGTGCCGTCGCCCCCGACGAGGAAGAGGCACGAGATCGCCTGCCGGTCGAGGAACCGGACGATCTCCTCGATCGGCGGGGCCCCCCGGGAGGAACCGAGGAAGGAGCCGCCCTCGTGGTGGATCGTCTTGACGTCGTCCGGGGTCAGCCGCACCGGGGGGGCGTCCTCCGCGACGAACCCCCGGAGGCCATACCGGATCCCGAGGATCTCGTCCACCCCGTACTGCCAGCGGAGGGTGAGGACGAGGGATCGGACCACGTCGTTGATCCCCGGGCAGAGTCCCCCGGAGGTGACGATCGCCGCCCGCACGTCGCCGGGACGGAAGAAGATCCGCTCCCGCGGGCCGGCCACCTCGAGGCTCGGCAGGGGGCTGCCTGCCTCGAGGAACGGCCGGAGCCGCTCGAGGTCCGTATAAAAGAGGATGCGGCGGTCGTCCGGGACGAAGTCCGCGAGGGAATCCCCCTCCTCGCGGCTGAGCATCATCGGGGAGGGATACCTCGGCGGGCCGAGGGTACGGATCGTGAAGTCGGGCAGCTCCTCCGGTCGGTCCATGCGCGTCCTCCGTCGGGGTGGGTCCCGGAACCATCTCCCCTGTCGGAAGTTTGGGCCCCCGGGCGGGCAGGATCAACGTCCCCCGAACCGACGCGGCGACCAGGGCCGGGGCCGGTCTTGACCCGGGCCCGAGAAGCGACCAGAATGCCGTGCTTTCGTCCGCGGGTGACTCCCGCGCCGGGGGGCGCCTCCCGGCCCGGGGGGGCCCGTGTCGCGGGGCCGGCGGACACCGCCCGGTCCCGGGGA
>JAMOQA010000588.1 GCA_027064265.1 Acidobacteriota bacterium | reverse complement strand
GGCGGCCTGCGACGTCTGGATCCCCTGGAGCGCGGTGGAAGAGGGGGAGACGCTCGAGGCGGTCCTCGACCGGAACGTCCCCGAGTTCGCCCAGTGGGACTCCGACCCCTCCGACGACGCCCGCACGGTGACGCTGAAGACCGTGCCGGAGGATGGCACCGTCCTGCGGATCGCCCGGTTCGAGGTGACGCCGCGCATCCTCCAGGGGATGGGCGAGGTGAGGGTCCGCTTCAGCGTCGAGGGGGCCCACCTGGTCTGGCTGATCGGCGCGGGGAAGAAGCCCCGGCTGCTCGGCGGCCACCCGGCGGACGGGCTGCTCGAGGGGAAGACGACGGTCCGGATCAAGCGCTCCGGGCCGCTGACCCTGGTCGCCCGGAACTCCCTCGGGGCGTTCGTCTACCAGACGATCCCGGTGCTGAACACCTACAGCCCGCCGAAGAAGCCGAGCTGGGTGAAGAAGAGCGCCCAGGAGCTGGATGGCAAGGCCCGCGCGAAGATCCTCGACGCGGGGGTCTACGACGTGGACTCCGACCACGTGATCCTCGAGAACCTGCGGGAGTACCTGGCGGCGAAGGACTGGGCGAAGGAGTACGAGATGCTCCGCCACCAGCACGACCGCGGGAAGCCGGTCCCCGCCAGCGTCCTCAACCCGGAAGCGCTCAAGCGCCGTCGCTGAAGCCGGGCGGCCTTCCGGCCGCCCCTACGAAACCCACGGAACGCGCGACCCGTAAGGGCGCCCGGCAGGGCGCCCGCGTCGGGAAGCGTGGCCGCCGCGGTCAGAGGAGGCCGTGGCGGGCGAGCTTGCGGTAGAGGGTGGCGCGGCTGATGCCGAGAAGGGCGGCCGCGTCCTTCTTCCGGCCGCCGGTCGCCTCGAGGGCGCGGCGCAGGCGCTCCTTCTCGTCGACGATCTCCTCGAGGCGGGCCGTCCCCGAAGCGCCCCGGCCGGCGCCCGCGGCGGACGACGCGGGGACTCCCATCCTGCCGGCCCCCTCGAGGGCCTCCGCCAGCTCCGGGATCGCCGAGAGGGCCCGGGCCTCGATCCGGTCGCCGTCGGAGAAGAGCAGGAGCCGCCGGACCACGTTCTCCAGCTCGCGCACGTTTCCGGGCCAGTCGTGGAGGACGAGGGCCCGGAGCACCGCGGCGTCGACCTCTGGCACCGGCCGGTCCTCCTCGGCGGCCCGACGCTCGAGGAAGTGGCGGAACAGGAGCGGGATGTCTTCCTTCCGCTCGCGCAGGGCGGGGAGCTGCACGGTGACGCCGTTCAGCCGGTAGTAGAGGTCCTGCCGGAACGTTCCCTCCCGGACCATCGCGGCCAGGTCCCGGTGGGTCGCGGCGACGACCCGGACGTCGACCTTGATCGTGCGCTCGGCGCCGACCGGGTGAACCTCCCCCTCCTGGAGGACCCGGAGCAGCTTCGCCTGGAGGGACGGGCTCATGTCGCCGATCTCGTCGAGGAAGAGGGTGCCCCCGTTGGCCCTCTCGAAGAGGCCCCGGTGGTCGCTGTCCGCGCCGGTGAACGCCCCGCGGGCGTGCCCGAAGAGGATGCTCTCCAGCAGGGTCTCGGGGATCGCCGCGCAGTTCTCGGAGAGGAACGGCCGGTCCTTCCGGCGCGAGTTGAAGTGGATCGCCCGGGCGGCCAGCTCCTTGCCCGTGCCCGACTCCCCGAGGATCAGCACGGGGAGGTCGGACCCGGCGACGCGCTCGAGGAGGGTGAACACCTCCCGCATCGGCCGGGAGCGGCCGACCAGCTTGCCGAAGCTGTGGGTCTCCTCCGCCACCTGGCGCCAGGCATCCCGCTCGGCGGAGAGCTGTTCCACCATGCGGGCGTGCTCGAGGGCGAGGGCGGCCTGGTGGGCGAGCGCCTCGAGCAGTCGGCGGTCCGCCTCGGAGAAGAGCGCCTGGTGGGTGCGCGTGTCGACGTAGAGGGCCCCGAGGATCCTGCCACGCAGCCGCAGCGGCACGGCGAGCACGGAGCGGATGCCGAGGACCGGGGCGGAGGAAGACCGGGAGAGGGACGGGTGGTTGGGGGCGTCGACCGCCAGCACGGTGCGCCCCTGGCGCACCTCGTCGAGCAGCGTGCGGGAGATGGCGCGCAGGGCGACCCCCGGGTCGACCGTCCCGTCCCCGCCGGGGAACCCCCGCGCGGCGATCGGGTGGAACTCCCCGTCCTTTCCCTCGGCGGCCAGGAGCCCCCGCTCGGCGCCGGTCCGCTCGACGGCCAGCTCGACGAGGCGGTGCCAGAGCGGCGCCGGGTCGCCCTCGGCGGCGGCCCGCTCCGAGGCCTCGTGGATCTCGGCCAGGGTGTCGGTGACCCGGGCGACCTCCTCCGCCCCCCGGCCCTCGCCGGCCCTCCTGCGTGCCGCGTCCAGCAGCCGTGCCACGTCCGGCCGGTTGAGGAAGCGGGCCCGGAGCCCCGGGTCCTCGTAGCGGGCGGCCGCGTCCCGCAGCAGCCGGGAAGCGTCGGCCAGCGGGACCGCCGCCAGGTCCTCGTGGCCCATCGCGTCGTGGAGGGCGGTCCACAGGGCGAGGACCTCGAGCTGGAGCTCGAGGGCGTCGGCGAAGCGGGCGAACCCGTAGGCCAGGCTCGTGCCGGCGATCGCCAGGTCGAGGCGGCCGTCGAGCTGCCAGGCCCGGGCGCGAAGGAGCTGCAGTTCCGCCAGGTGGGCCATTCCGTCCTCGCGGGGCACGCGGAGCGCACGTTCCGCCTCGGCGAGGAGCAGGTGAACCCGTTCCGCCTCGCCGGCCTCGAGTCCGACCCGGGCGAGCCCGAGGAGCGCGAGGGCCCGGGTCCGGAGGTTCCCGACCCGGCGGCTCTCCTCGAGCACCTCCCGGAAGAGGGCCTCGGCGTCGCCGAGGCGCCGGGCCTCCAGCTCGTCCCGGGCCCGGGCGAGGAGGGCGAACCGTCGCTGGGCCTCCTCCTCGATCGCCTCCGCGAGGGCGAGGGCGAGCTCGTGGTGTTCCCGGGCCGCGGCGGCATCGTCGAGGCGCGCCCAGGTGTCGCCGAGGCAGAGCAGGCCGGAGATGCGGTAGGCCTGCAGCCCGTGCCGGGTCGCCTCCTCTACGAGGTCCCGCGCGGTCGCCAGGGCTTCCTGGTAACGTCCGCGCCGCAGGAGCAGGAGGGCCAGGTTCTCGAGGGGCAGGACCAGGGGCACCGCCGCCCCGAGTTCCCGGACGCGCTCCACCATCTGGCGCCAGCACTCCGCGGCTCCGTCGTGGTGCCCGAGGAACGTCAGGACCAGCCCCCGGTTCGACAACGTCATCGCCTGCCAGACCGGGTCCTGGAGCTGGCGGAAGATCCGGTCGGCCCGCTCGAAGGAGGCGAGGGCTTCCCCGGCGCTTCCCTCGAGCACCTGGACGAGCGCGAAGTCCTGCAGGCAGATCGCCTCTCCCCGCGCGTCCCCCGCGCGGCGGAAGGAGACCAGCGCCCGGTCGAGGTGTTCCTTGGCCCGGGCATGGTCCCAGGAGACCAGCGCGAGGCCTCCGACCAGCTTCTCGGCGAGGGCGATCGCCCGGTCGTCCCGCGCCTTGCGCGCGAGGTCCAGGGCGCGGGCGGCCACCTTGCGGGCTTCTCCGAGAGCGTGGCGTTGCCGGAGGCGTGCGGCGAGCTGGGAGAGGGCGCGGGCCTCCGAGGCCGGTTCCCCGAGGCGGGCTGCCAGCTCGGCCCAGTCGCGGCAGATCCCTTCCGCCGCCCGCCAGTCCTGGGCCCGGTGCCAGGCCCGCTCGAGCAGCGGATAGATCCGGAGGCGTTCGGGCGCGTCGGGGGGAAGCCGGTCGAGGGCGGCCTGGTAGAAGCGGGTCGCCTCCCGGTAGCGCCAGCGGGCCACCAGCTCTTCCGCGGTCTCGAGGAAAAGGCCCCGCGCTTCCTCGCCGGCCCCGGCCTCGAGGAGATGGGTGGCCCGTTCCATGCGCGCGGCGGCGCCCTCCCGGCCGGCCAGGCGCTCCGCCCAGGCCGCGTGCAGGTCGCGCCGCCGGTCTTCCTCGAGGCCCCGGAGCAGGGAATCGCGGAGCGGCCCCCCGGGCAGCTCGAGCGCTCCCCCGGGGCCCTCCCGGAGCCATTCACCCTGGAAGAGGATTTCGAGGGCCTTCGACTCCAGCGGGCCGGCGACGGCGGCCAGGTCTTCCCGGTTCGCGGGCCGCCCGCGCACCGCCAGCGCTTCCAGGATCCGCCGGGCCGCCGCTGGCAGTCGGCGCAGGCGCTCCTCGAGCGCCGCCTCGAGGGTTCCGGGGAGCAGCAGGTCGCCGGGCAGGCCCTCTCCCGGGGACTCCGCGAGGGAGCGGAGCACCTCGAGGAGGAACCGGGGGTTCCCGCCGGTCGTGCGATCGAGCGTCTCCCCGAGGACCGCCGCCCGGGCGCCCCCGAGCACGTGCCCCGCCAGCTCGCGGATCGCGTCCGGCCCGAGGGCGGGGAGCGGCATGTTCTCTGCGAGGCGCTCGGCCGCGAGCCCCTTGAGCCAGACCTGCACTTCCGCCCGCCGCACCGGCGCGCGCACGGTCACCAGCAGGCGCAGGGGATGCCGGCGGCCCCTCCGGGCCAGGTTCCAGGCGAGGTCGAGGGCGATCGGGTCGGCCCGGTGCAGGTCGTCGAGCAGGATGGCGAGGGGCCGGTGGGCGGCCACCTCCGCGAGGATCGTCGCGAGGAGGTCGATCACCTGGGCGGGCCCGGTGACCACCTCGGCCGAGGCGAGGGCCCGGGCGCCCGGGCCGAACAGGGAGCCCGCCAGGTCGCGGGAGAAGCCGGGGAGGTACCGCCGCAGGATCTCGTCGGCGTGGCTGCTCCCGCTCCCGTCGGCCCCCTCGAGGGCCTCCCGGAGGATTGGCGCGAAGGGAGCGAGGGGGTGTTCGTCTCCGGGCCGGCAGGAGCCGATGGCGGGACGGGCGCCACGGCTCCGCAGTTCGTCGGCGACCGCCTCGAGGAAGCGGGACCTGCCGATCCCCTCCGGGCCCGGCACCAGCAGGAGGGGCGGCCCCTCCGTCTCCCCGAGGAGGAAGGCGGCCGCCCGCTCCAGTTCCTCCCGCCTGCCGACGAACGGGACCCGGCGGGTCACGCCGGTGGCCCCGTCCTCTCCCGTCCCGAGGAGGGGAGCGAGGCGGGCGAGGGCGGCGGCGGCCCCGGAGAGCCGGCGGGAGGGATCCTCGGCGAGCATCCCGAGGACGAGGGCGTCGAGGGCCAGGGGAACCGCGGGGTTCCAGCGGGAGGGGGGCGGGGGATCCGTCGCGCGGCGGGCCTCGAGCAGGTCCCGGGCGCTCTCCGCGTCCCACGGCAGCCGGTCGGTGA
>JAMOQA010000587.1 GCA_027064265.1 Acidobacteriota bacterium | reverse complement strand
CAGCCCCCGCAACCCCCGGGGCTCGCCATTTCGGGGGTTCGCCGGGCGCCCTGAATGCGACGCGGGACACCGTCGGAGCAAATGGCCGACGACGTGATTGCCTGCATCTTGTGCAGCCCTCTGTGCAGTCTGGTGCGATCTGGTGCAGTCTGGCGTGACGGCCGCCGACGGGGAACCCCATAACTTGCCGCGACTCAGGATGTTGGCGGGGCGCCCGTTTCCGCTTCGGGAGCAAGGGGTCCCCGGTTCAAATCCGGGCGCCCCGACCACTTCAAATCCAGCCCGTTCAAGGAGATGCGGCCTCCCCCGGGAGGTCGCTTTTCCGTTTCCCCGGGCCCTTCCGCGTACCTTGCACCTCTCCTTGTACCGTTCGGGGAATGTCCCCTGTCTCAGGAGCCCCCGCCCGCGGAGAGCCAGCCCACCGCGAGGAACCCCGCGACCAGGAGGGCGACGAACAGCAGGGTCAGCCAGCCGAGCCAGCGGTCGATGAAGGGGCGGATCCGGGGGCCGAAGACCCGGAGCAGGCCGCCGACGAGGAAGAACCGGGCGCTGCGGGAGAGGGCCGAGGCGAGGACGAAGACCGGGAAGTTGATGCGGGCGACCCCCGCGGCGATGGTGAAGACCTTGTACGGGATCGGCGTGAAACCGGCGGCGAAGACGACCCAGAAGTTCCAGCGCTCGTAGAGGCCGGCGACCCGGGCGTACACCTCGGGGTCGAACCCGGGGATCCACGCGTAGAAGAAGTCGTCGAGGGCTTCCCAGGCGCCCCAGCCGATCGCGTAGCCGAGGATGCCGCCGAGGACCGAGGCGATCGACGCAGCCAGCGCCGCCCGCACCCACGTCCGCGGCCGGGCGAGGACGGCGGCGATGATCAGCACGTCCGGGGGCACCGGGAAGAAGCTCGCCTCGGCGAAGGCGACGAGGGCGATGGCCAGGATGCCGCCGGGCGAGGCGGCCCACTCGAGGAGCGCCTCGTAGAGTCCCCGCCACCACGCGAGAAGCCGCTTCACGCCTCCCTCCCCTTCCCCCCGCGCCGGGGAGACCAGCCGTACCGCCCGACCAGGGGCACGAAGCTCGCCGGCCCGGCGTCCTCTTCCCGGGCCCCACCGCCGGGCAGGCGGGTGACGACGACCAGCCGCTGCCCCCCTTCCTCGTCCTCCACGGGCAGCACGAGGCGTCCCCCGGGAGCGAGCTGGGTGACCAGTGTTTCCGGAACGCGCGGGCCGGCCGCGGTGGAGACGATCCCCGCCCAGGGGCCCTCCGCGGCCCAGCCGAAGGTCCCGTCGAAGTGCTTGACCGTCACCGACAGGTAGCCGAGCTCCCGCAGCCGGCGGGCGGCCTCCCGCGCGAGGCGGGCGTGGCGCTCGAGGCTGAAGACGCGCAGGCCCATCTCCGCCAGGACCGCGGCCTGGTAGCCGGACCCGGTGCCGATCTCGAGGACGCGGGCTCCCGGCGGCGCCTCGAGCAGCTCGGCGAGGCGGGCGACGGTCCACGGCATCGACATCGTCTGGCCGAGGCCGAGGGGGATCCGCTGGGGCCGGTACGCCCGGCCCCGGAACGACTCCGGCACGAACCGCTCCCGGGGAACCCGGGCCATCGCCTCGAGGACCCGCTCGTCGCGGATCCCGGCGGACCGGAGGTCCTCGACCATCCGGTCACGGGCGGTGCGCGGAGCGTTCACCGCTCGCCTCCCGCCGGTGCGGAGCACGCGGCGAGTGCCTCGAGGGGTGCCAGCGCCTCCCCGCACGTGGCATCGAGCTCGAGGGGCGTGACCGAGACGACCCCCTCCGCGACGGCCGCGTGGTCCGCGTCCGGATCGGGTTCCCAGCGGCTTCCCGCGAGGCCGATCCACCAGTACTCCTTTCCCTTCGGATCGGTACGCCGCAGCAGCGCCGGGCGGGACGCGCGCCGTCCCTGGCGGGTCACCCGGCAGCGCCCGGCGCCCGGTGGCACGTTCACGTTGAGGAACGTGCGGGCCGGAAGGCGCTCCTCGAGGAGCAGCCGGGCGAACCGCACCGCCCACGACGCCGCGTGCCGGTACGCCCGTTCGTCCGCCTCGAACGCGGTGGAGACCGCGAGGGACGGGATGCCCAGCATGTGCCCTTCCCGGGCCCCGGCGACGGTGCCCGAGTAGACCACGTCGTCCCCGAGGTTGAACCCCGGGTTGATCCCCGAGACCACCAGGTCGGGGGTCTCGTCGAGGAGCCCGAGGACGAGCAGGTCGACCGCGTCCGCGGGCGAACCGTCCACGGCGAACCGGTCCGGCGCGACCTCCTCGAGGCGAAGCGGACGACGGATCGTCAGCGCGTGGGAGATGCCGGACTGCTCCCGGTCGGGGGCGGCGACGATCACCCGGCGGGCGATCTCCGCCATCGCCTCCGCGAGGATCGCCAGCCCGGGCGCGCGGATCCCGTCGTCGTTGGTGACCAGGATGGTGGCGGCGATCGGCTCCATGGCGGCTCCCTGGGCGTGGCGGCGATCTTACCCGACTCGCGTTCCCGTTGCGCAGCCCGCCCCTGCCCGCGCTTCGCGGTTGTCCGGGATCCCCCGGATCCCGTCGCCCCCCGGGAAAACCGTGTCCAAAAGGCGTTGAACAACGGGCCCGTCACCGTACTTTCCGGCGGGGAGGTCACGGCATCGGGCGGGCCGGCGCGACGCCACGCGCCGCCGGGGACGCCTCGCGGGAGGATCGCGGAACGATGTCCGAACTCGGGTACCGCCGACCGCGGCGGGGAGGCATCGTCTCCCTGGTCGCGGCGCTGCTCGTCCTGTTCTCCGTCTCCCCGGTCCTCGCGGGGGCTTCGAAAACGACCGGCGCCGACCCGCTCGCGCGCCGGGTCGAGAACCTGCGTCACGTCGAGCAGGTCCGGGCCCGCTGGCGGGGAAACCCCTCGGCGGTTCCCGGCGACGAGGCCCTCCGGGCCCGAATCCTCGAGGACCTCCGCCGCGAGACCGCCCTCGCCGATCTCCGGGGGCGTCCCCTGGCGGGCGCCGAGGTGGCCGCCGAGTGGCGGCGCATCGTCCGCTCCTCCCGGGCGCCCGCCCGCCTCGCCGCCCTGGTCGCCGCTCTCGGCAACGATCCCATCGCCGCTGCCGAGACCCTCGCTCGCCCGGCCCTCGCCGAGCGGCTGCTGCGCTCGGCGTGGCGCGCCCGCCTCGAGCGCGAGACACCCGCCCGCGGAGAGGCCGAGGAGATCCGGCAGGCGCTCCTCGCCGGGAGCCTCGACCCCGAGGACGATCATCCCCGGCGAACGATCCGGCGCTACCTGCCTCCCGGGGCCCCGGTGCGCCCGGACGCCGACCCACGGGATCACCGGGTCGAGGACCCCGAGGCATGGAGCCGCATCCGGGAACGCTGGGGCAGTCCGGGCAGTCCCGGTCCGCTGGTCCGGACCCCCGATGCCTGGGTCGTCGAGGTCCTCCTCGACGAGGACCCGGAGACGGGGGCGACGACCGTCGCCCACTACGCGGTGCCGCGCCCGACCTTCGCCGGCTGGTGGGAGGACCGGTCCCCGGCGACCGAGCCCGCCCCGGCCGATCCCCTGGTCGGGCCCGGGGACGACCTGCCCCTTCCGTCCGGCAGCTCCCGGGAGGACGCATCGACGGACGACGAGGGCTGCGAGGAGGGCTGGGAGGCCGGCTCCCTCGACGACCTGCCGGATCCCCGGGAGGGAGCCACCGCGGTCTGGACCGGCTCGGAGGTGATCGTCTGGGGCGGCCGGGCCGGCGACGCCCTGGGTACGGGCAGCCGCTACGACCCGGCGACGGACAGCTGGCGCTCCCTGCCGGAGACCGGCGCCCCTTCCCCCCGGTCCTGGCACACCGCGGTCTGGACCGGGTCCCGGATGATCATCTGGGGCGGTCTCGACGGGGATCCGCTCGGCGACGGCGCGGCCTACGACCCGTCCTCCGATTCCTGGTCTCCCCTGCCCACCACGGGCGCCCCCTCCCCGCGCTGGCGACACACCGCGGTCTGGACCGGCACCGAGATGATCGTCTGGGGTGGCGAGGACGACTCGTTCGAGGACGTAAACACCGGGGGCCGGTACGACCCCGCCGCGGGAACCTGGTCTCCCCTGCCGACGGCCGGCGCTCCCTCCCCGCGAAAGGCCCACACCGCGACCTGGTCGGGTTCGAAGATGATCGTCTGGGGCGGCGTGCACCTGGGGACCCGTCTCGCCACCGGCGGCGTCTTCGACCCGGAGACCGGGACCTGGTCGCCGGTCACCACGGAAGGAGCCCCCGGCCCGCGCCAGGACCACACGGCGGTCTGGTCCGGCTCCGAGATGATCGTCTGGGGTGGGCACGACGGCGAGAACTACCTGCGGACCGGCGGGCGATACGACCCGGAAGCCGACGCCTGGAACCCGGTGACGACCAGCGGAGCGCCCTGGGGCCGCCGGTTCCACGCGGCGGCCTGGTCCGGCTCCGAGATGATCGTCTGGGGAGGCGAGGGCTCGAGCGGGGGCCTCCTGGGCAACGGCGCCGCGTACGATCCCGCCACGAACCGCTGGCGGGGCATCTCCTCGGACGGTGCCCCGACGGCACGGAAGTTCCACGCGTTCGCCTGGACCGGGAGCGAACTCTTCGTCTGGGGAGGCCAGTCCGAGGACGGCCGGCTCGAGCAGACCGGCGGACGGTACGACCCGGAGGCCGACGCCTGGACCGGCACCTCCCTCGGGTCGGGGCCGCGACGCCGGACCCGGCACACCGGGACCTGGACCGGCGCGGAGTGGATCGTCTGGGGCGGCGAGGACGAGACCGACCTCGGGGATGGCGCGGCCTGGGACCCCTCGACCGACACCTGGCGAACCCTGTCCGCCGCCGGCGCTCCCTCGCCCCGGAAGGACGCCACCGCCACCTGGACGGGAAGCCGCCTGTTCGTCTGGGGGGGACGCACGGGGGAGGACGACAAGCTGGGCGACGGGGCCCTCTACGACCCCGCCGCGGACAGCTGGTCCCCGGTGACCATGGAAGGGGCCCCCACGCCCCGCTGGGGCCATACGGCGGTGTGGACCGGTTCCGTCGTCGTCGTCTGGGGAGGCCGCGACACCAGCATCCCGACGAACACCGGGGGCCGCTACGACCCGGAAACCGACACCTGGACCCCGACGACGACCTCCTGGGCTCCCTCGTTCCGCCGTTTCCACACGGCGGTCTGGACCGGCTCCGAGATGATCGTCTGGGGAGGGTACGGCGACCAGCAGTTCGGGGACGGGGCGCGCTACGACCCCGCCACCGACTCCTGGCAGCCGGTCTCGATGTCGGGCGCTCCGAGC
>JAMOQA010000586.1 GCA_027064265.1 Acidobacteriota bacterium | reverse complement strand
CAGTTCTCCCGGCCAATCGAAATGACGTTTCGTGTCCGCCTTCTTCCGCGGGCCACCAGCCTTTCCGGGGGGGGCGAGAGGAGGCACGCCGGGGCCGGGTACAATCTCGCGGCACGGTGTCCCGCCCCCCCGGGCGGCCGGGGGCCGCGTGCCGGGATGGCGAAACTGGCAGACGCAGGGGACTTAAAATCCCCTGGCCACAAGGCCGTGCGGGTTCGAATCCCGCTCCCGGCACCACCGGCGTGCCCCGGAACGACATGTGCCCGGCGGCGCGGGCCACCGGGCACATGGGCACGAGGACGGGAAGGACGGTCAGGGCAGCAGCCCGCGCTCCTTGGCCGCCCGCTCCAGCTCCTCGCGGAAGTCCGGGTGGGCGATCGAGATCAGGGCTTCCGCCCGCTCCCGGAGGTTCTTGCCGAACAGGTGGGCGATCCCGTACTCGGTGATCACGTAGTGAACGTCCGCCCGGGTCGTCACGACGCCGGCACCCGGCTTCAGCATCGGGACGATGCGCGACTGGGTTCCCTTCTTCGCCGTCGACGGGAGGGCGATGATGGGCCGGCCACCCTTCGCCCGGGCGGCGCCGCGAATGAAGTCGACCTGGCCGCCGAAGCCCGAGTAGATCTTCGTGCCGATCGAGTCGGAGCAGATCTGCCCGGTCAGGTCCACCTCGATCGCCGAGTTGATCGCGATCATGTTCTCGTTCTGGCTGATCACGAACGGATCGTTGACGTACTCGACGGGGTGCGCCTCGATGAACGGGTTGTTGTCGAGGAACTCGTAGAGCGCACGGGTGCCGAGCGCGAACGTGATGATCACCTTGCCGGGGTGCAGGGTCTTGCGCGCCCCGGTGACGATACCGCGCTCGATCGCCCGCATCGCGCCGTCGGAGATCATCTCCGTGTGGATTCCCAGGTCCTTGACGTCGTCGAGGGTCTCGTAGACCGCGTCCGGGATGCCGCCGATGCCCATCTGGATCGTGCACCCGTCCTCGATCAGGGTCCGGATGTGGGCGCCGATCTGGCGCTCGACCTCCGTGATCGCGCGGGGATGAAGCTCGGGCAGCGGCTCGGTGATCTCGACGATCGCGTCCACCCGGCTGACGTGCAGGAAGGAGTCTCCGAGGATTCGCGGCATCTCCTCGTTGACCTGGACGATCACCTTCTTCGCGCTCTGGCAGGCGGCCCGGGCGGCCATCGTCTCGACGCCGAGGCTCATGAAGCCGTGCTCGTCGGGTGGCGAGACCATCACCATCGCGACGTCGAGGGGAATCAGCCGCTCGTAGAACAGCCGGGGGATCTGGTGCAGGAAGATCGGTACGTAGTCGGCGCGCCCGGAGTTGACCGCCTCCCGGTCGGCCGGGCCGACGAACAGGGAGTTGTGCCGGAAGTGCCCCTCCATCTCCGGCTTCGACAGGGGGTCTTCGCCGAGCAGGAGCACGTGGTTCAGCTGGACGTCGTGAAGCTCCTCGTGCCGCGCCGCCAGCGCCCGGACGAGGCCCATCGGGATCGCGGCGTTGCCGCCGTAGTAGACACGGTTTCCGCTCTCGACGAGGCGGACTGCTTCCTCGGCGGAGCAGAGCTTCCGGTTGTAGTCATCGATCCAGGACATGGCACACCTCCCGGTCTTCAGGAGAGCAGGTCTTCCAGGCGAGTCGGGGACAGCCCCAGCGCCGCCGCGGCGAGCTCGTTGATCATCCGGCCCCGGTACATGTAGACGCCCTCCCGGAATCCCGGCGATGCGGCGAGGGCCGCCTCGAGACCGTCACCCGCGATCCGCGTCAGGAACGGCAGCGCCGCGATCGTCAGCGCCCGGGAAGCGGTGCGCGGGGCGTTGGCCGTCATGTTGGGGACGCAGAAGTGGGTCACCCCGTGCACCTTGAAGGTGGGGTTGTCCGGCGTCGTCGGGCGCGAAGTCTCCACGCAGCCGCCCTGGTCGATCGAGACGTCGAGGATGACGCTTCCCGGCTTCATCTGGCGGACCATCTCCTCGGTGACGAGGAAGGGGGCCCGGCCCCCGGGGATCGCCACGGCGCCGATCACCACGTCGGCGATGGCGGTGAAGCGGCGGAGGTTGCGGGGAGTCGCGAGGGCCGTCACCACGTGGGGGCCCGCCTCGTGGAGGACCCGCCGCAGCTTCTCGAGGTTGGTGTCCAGCACGATGACGTGGGCGCCGGCGGCGGCGGCGAGCGCGGCGGCCTTCCGGCCGACGACGCCGGAGCCGAGGATCAGCACCGTGGCGGGGGCGATGCCCGGGACGCCGCCCAGGATCACGCCCCGTCCTCCCGACTCGTACTCCAGCAGGTGGGCGGCGCAGTGGACGACCATCTGCCCCGCCAGTTCCGACATCGACCGCATGACCGCCCGGCCCGCCCCGTCGATGCGCAGGATCTCGTACCCGACCAGGCTGACCTGCTTCTCCGCGAGGGCGTCGATCATTCCGCGGGACATCATCGCCACGTGGAGGAAGCCGGCGACGGTGAGGCCGGGGGGCATGCGCTCCACGTCCTCGGGGGTGAGCATGCCTACCCGGCAGACGAGTTCGGCCCGCTGGTAGGCCTCATCGGTGCTGTAGACCACGTGGGCCCCGGCCTCCCCGTAGTCTTCGTCCGTGAAGTGGCAGTCCTTGCCGGCGCCCCGTTCGATGTAGACCTCGTGGCCCAGGTTGACCAGGCGCGATACACCGAAGGGGGTCAGGCCGACGCGATGCTCGTGCCGGGACGTCTCCCGGGGGATTCCAATCCTCATGGGGCGTCTCCTTCCGGTGGGGCGACGAGTGTCGGCTCGCGGCGGGCGGGCTCACGGCCCTCCGCTGCCGTTCCGCGGGCGGGGAAGGAGATTCTACACCCGGCTGCCTTCCGGGTGGCTCCTCCCCGATAATGGGTGACCCCGGGCCCTGCGGCCGCGCCCGGGCGGAGGAAGAAGTGGTGGGCGACCGACTGGTTCGTGCCGGCCTCGTGCGCGGAGACCTCGACGGTTTCTTCGGCCTGATGGTCGACAACCTGCTCCAGTTCCTCGTCATCCTGGCGCTGACCACCGGGATGTGCGGGCTCTCGGCCGAGTTCGTGCTGGGGACGATCTTCCCGGGCGCGGCTCTCTCCCTGCTGGTCGGCAACCTGTACTACGCCTGGCTGGCGCGAAAACTCTCCCGGGAGACCGGGCGGCCGGTGACGGCGCTCCCGTACGGGATCAACACGGTCAGCCTGTTCGCCTACGTCCTGTTCGTCATGGCGCCGACCTACCAGGAGCTCGCCGCGAGCCCGGGCTTCACGCCGGAGCAGGCGGGACGGGTCGCCTGGCAGGTCGGCCTCGTCGCCTGCCTGCTCTCGGGCGTGATCGAGACCCTCGGGGGGTTCGTCGCGGAGTGGGTGCGGAAGGTGACGCCTCGCGCGGCGCTCCTTTCGACCCTGGCGGGGATCGCCGTCGGGTTCATCTCGATGGAGTTCATCCTGCGCTCGTTCGACCGGCCCCTCGTCGCCCTCGCCCCCCTGGCCCTGGTGCTGGTCAGCTACCTGGCCCGGGTGCGGTGGCCGATGGGCCTGCCCGGCGGGTTGCTCGCCGTGCTCCTCGGGACGGCGATCGCCTGGGGATTGCGTCTCGCCGGATTGCCGGGTGGGGTGGACGTCGGGGGAGGCGACATCCTCGCCGGGGCCGGCTGGCATCCGCCGGTCCCGGTGATCGGGGACCTGCTGGCCGCGCTCGGGAGCCCCCACGTCTGGGGCCGCATCTCGATCATCCTCCCGATGGGCCTGATCAACGTGCTCGGGTCCCTGCAGAACATCGAGTCCGCCGAGGCCGAGGGGGACCGGTTCCCGACCCGGCCGTGCCTCGTCGCCAACGGCATCGGCACCCTGGCCGCCGCCTGCCTGGGGTCCTGCTTTCCCACGACGATCTACATCGGCCACCCGGGCTGGAAGCGGATGGGGGCGGGCTGGGCCTACTCGGCGGCCAACGGGATCTTCTTCACCGTCGTCGCGCTGACCGGCCTGATCGGGCCGATCGCCCGGGTCGTGCCGGTGGAGGCCGCGATGGCGATCCTGGTCTGGATCGCGGTGATCATCACGACCCAGGCGTTCACCGCGACCCCCCGGGAGCATGCGCCGGCCGTCGTCCTCGGCCTCCTGCCGGGGCTTGCCGCCTGGGGCTGGCTCCTCGTCGAGATGACGGCCCAGGGCACGTCCCTCGCCGGGCACCTGGCGGCGGGGGTGCATCTGCCGGAAGTGGTGGCCGACCTGCGGGGGACGACGATCCCTTACGTCGGGGGCCTGCTCACGCTCAAGGCGGGGTTCCTGTTCTCCGCGACCTTCCTCGCGGCCATCGGCGTGTTCCTGGCGGAGCGCCGGTTCGGGCGGGCCGCCCTGTGGGCCGTCGTTGCCGGGGGGTTCTCCTGGGTCGGCCTGATGCATGCCTACACGGTGACGGCCGGGGCCGTGCGGGAGGAGATCCGGCCCGGGTTCGCCTGGCCGATGGCGCTCGGGTACCTGGCCGCGGCGATCGTCTTCCTGGCGGCCCGTTTCCTCGCGCAACCGGTCGAGGAGACGTGAACGCGGGGCGGCCGTGGCCACCCCGCGGGTCACCCGCCGGGAAGCCGGCGTTCAGAACGCCCGGCGGAAGCCGACGAGAAGCTGACCGCACTTCGCGGTCCGCTCGATCACGTTGGTCAGCCGGTGGAAGCGCTTGAAGGTGTACTCGCCGAACATCGTCCACTTCTCGCCGACCTTCCTCGCGGCCTGGAGGCCGAGGAAGTAGGTCATCCCCGACCCGTCGGTCAGGTGCAGCGTCTTCACCCGGCCGGGGACCCTCTTCGCGAGGTCCTCGTCGGCCATGGACACCGCCCAACCGAAGCCCACCGGGATGCCGATCTCCCAGTTGCCCCGGTTCCAGTGGGGAACGATCGCCACGTCCGCCACGAAGATGTCCATCGAGATGTCACCGTGCGGAGTGTCGAGGACCGTGTTCGGGCTGTACGAGAGGCGGAACTCGAAGCGCAGGTTCGGCGTGTTGTCCACGTAGAAGAGGCCGCCGACGACGAAGTCGTCGTCCAGCGTGGGGACGTAGGAACCGGTTCCATCGTCCCCGGGCACCGAGCGCTCGACCAGCTCGTCACCCCAGAGGTAGCCGCCGAAGACGCCCCAACCCATGCCCGCGTACTCGGTGTCGCCGGCCTGGTTGTCGTCGCCGGCGAACGCGACGGGAAGGAGGCTGGCCAGGAGGACGAGGACGAAGATCTTCCGGAACATGCTGGTCTCCTTCGCACCCGGAACCCGGGGTCGGGACGGCCCCCCGTCCGGGGTGGTCTTGCG
>JAMOQA010000585.1 GCA_027064265.1 Acidobacteriota bacterium | reverse complement strand
CGCCTTCCGGGACGCCGCCGCGGCGCACCCTGCCGCCGAGGGCGATCTCCGCCCGTTCGAGGAGTTCGCGCACCGCCGCCGCCGCCACCTCGCCGGGATGGCCGAGGTGGACCCACCGCCGCCACGGGGCTGCGCCCGCGGGGATCGTCCCCGAGAGGACGAGGACCCCCGCGCCCTCCTCCCAGAGCCGCACCCGGACGCGAGGCTTCCCGCCGGGCGGCCCGGTGCGTACCCGGGCAATCACCCGGCAGGGATGGGCGAGGGGGAAGAGCCGGGTGGCGGCCGGGGCGCCCGGTCGGGGTCCCGGGCGGACGATCACCTCCACGCTGTCCCAGGCGATGGAGAACGCGCCCTGGGGAGCGTCGTACGGGTCGACCACCCGCCGGCGCGGCCAGGAACGCGGCCGCCCGGGCGGCTCGAACAGGCGGTCGTCGAGCACGACGTCTCCCTCGATCCGGGAAACGCCCAGGGCCCACAGCTCCCGGAGGGCCGCCCAGAGGTCCTCCGCCCGCAGCAGCGGGTTGCCGCCCCCGCGGATCCAGAGGTTTCCCCGGAGCAGGCCGTCGGCCCCGGGGCGGGAACGGGCCAGGAAGACGGTCTCGAGCCGGCGGGACGGCCCCAGGCGGTGGAGGGCGCACGCCAGGGTGACGAGCTTCACGGTCGACGCGGGCACGAGGGGACGATCCGGGTGAACCGCGGCGAGGACCTCCCCGGTCCCGGCATCGACGGCGAGGATGCCGACGCGCTGGGCGCGGATTCCCGGTTCCGCGAGCAGGCGCGCGAGGCGGGGACCGGTGACGTGCCGCGAGCCCGCGGTGCGCACCGGCTCGTTCGCCGCCCGGACGGAGAGCACGGGGAGGAGGACGAGAAGGAAGAGAACGGAAAGGAAGCGGAAGGACGGGATGCGCATGGGTCGAGACTACCGCGCGCGCCGGTCTTCCTCCACGGGCGTACCGGAGCGGGACAACGGCCCCCCTGTTCGATCTTCCTTCGCGGTGGTGTGCCGGGACGAAACGCATCTTCACCGGGGCGCCCCTCGCTGCCTCTCGGTACACGAGCACGGACTGTCGCACCCCGCTCCCTCCCCCGAGGGGAACGAGGAGATCCGTGTCATGCATTCCCCCCAACCCGGTGCCCGCCTGTTCGGAAGGTTGCTCCGTGCCCGGCGGAACGCCCTTGGCCTGAGCCGCGAGGAGGTGCGCCGGCGCTCCCGCGGTGACATCGGTCGGCCGCTGGCGCCGACGGTCCTGCGGGACCTGGAGACCGGCGACCGGCTTCCCGTCCTCGGGCGCCTGCCGGGACTGGCGCGGGCCCTCGAGTTCCACCCGGCCGAGTTGCTGGAATGGGCGTTCCTCGCGCCCCTCCTCGAGGACACCGAGAGCCGGGAACCCCCGCTTCCGGGCCCGCGGTCCGCCGTCCTGCAGGCGGCCGCCCGGGACCTTCGTGCCGGGCGGCCCGAACTCGCCGCGGTCCGGGCCCTTTCCACGTGGCCGGACCCGCGGGGCCCGGGCGCGCCTCCCCTGGTCCTCGCGCAGGCGGTCCTGGCCCTCGACCGCCCGCTCCTGGCCCTCTTCCTGGCCGCGCGGGCCGGGGGCCGCGAAGGGAGCCTGGAGATCCGGGCGGAGGCCCTCCGGCGACTGGGTCTCACGGACCTCGCCCGGCGGGTCCTCGCGGGCTCGGTACGGGCCGGCACGAGCGCCGTCGGGGCGCGCCTCCTCGAGGAGACCGACCCCCTGCGCGCGGCCCGGGCCTGGGCGGAACTGCTCGACCGGGCCCGGGCGGAGGGGAACGAGCGGAGGGCCGCCGAGGCGGCGGCGGGGGTGGCGCGATGCCTTGCGCGTGCCGGTCGCCCCCGTGAGGCGGAGCGGTTCCGCCGGGAGGGTGCCGGTCGGCCCGGTCCCCCGGGGAGCCTTGCCCCTCCCCGCGCCGGCGACTAGCATTTGCGTCCCACCTTGTTCCTGCACGCTCACGTGCGACCTCCGCGGCCGCCCGCCCGGGTTCCGTCGGGATCCCGCCGCTGGCGGTGCGCGGGAGGCCGGAGGAGGAGATCCCTTGAACGTCCACGAGTACCAGGCCAAGGAAGTCCTGGCGCGGTTCGGCGTGCCGGTCCCCCCGGGGGAGGTCGCCGAGACGCCGGAGCAGGCACGGGAGATCGCCGAGAAGCTCGGCGGGAAGGTCGTGGTCAAGGCCCAGGTCCACGCCGGGGGCCGTGGCAAGGCCGGCGGCGTCAAGCTGGCCGACGGTCCCGCCGAGGCCGAGGAGAAGGCGCGCCAGATCCTCGGGATGACCCTGGTCTCTCCGCAGACCGGGCCCCAGGGGAAGCTGGTTCGCAAGGTCTACGTGACGAAGGCCGTCGACATCGAGCACGAGTACTACCTTTCCGTGCTCGTCGACCGGGCCAACGCGTGCCTGACGATCATGGCCTCCGCGGAGGGCGGGGTGGAGATCGAGAAGGTGGCGGCGGAGAGCCCGGAGAAGATCGTCCGGCTCGCCGTCAGCCCGGTGGCCGGGTTCAGCCCGTACCTCGGGCGCCGCATCGGGTTCTCCCTCGGCCTCTCGCCGGACCAGGTGAAGCAGTTCACGAAGCTGCTTTCCGGGATCGTGCGGTGCTTTCTCGAGACCGATGCCTCCCTCGTGGAGATCAACCCGATGATCCGCACTCCGGAGGGAGAGGTCGTCGCCCTCGACGCGAAGATCTCCTTCGACGACAACGCCCTCTTCCGGCACCCGGACATCGCGGAGATGCGGGACATCCACGAGGAGGATCCCCTCGAGGTCGAGGCCGGCGAGGCGGGCCTCAACTACATCCGCCTCGACGGAACGGTGGGCTGCATGGTGAACGGCGCCGGCCTCGCGATGGCGACGATGGACATCATCGACCAGCATGGCGCCCGCCCGGCGAACTTCCTCGACGTCGGTGGCGGCGCCTCGAAGGAGTCGGTCACCGCGGCGTTCCGCATCCTGCTGCGGGACCCGGACGTCAAGGCGATCCTGGTCAACATCTTCGGCGGTATCGTCCGCTGTGACCGGGTCGCCGAGGGGATCATCGCCGCGGCGAAGGACGTGGAGATCGGCGTGCCCCTCGTCGTGAGGCTCCAGGGGACCAACCACGAGGAGGCACGGAAGATGCTGGAAGAGTCGGGTCTCCCGCTGATCGTGGCGGAGGAGCTCGACGAGGCGGCCCGCAAGGTGGTCGAGGCCGCGAAGGGAGGTGCCCGATGAGCATCCTGGTCGATGCGGCAACCAAGGTCGTCGTGCAGGGGATGACCGGCTCGGAGGGGACCTTCCACACGAAGCAGATGGTCGCCGCCGGGACCCGGGTCGTCGCCGGCGTCACGCCCGGCAAGGGCGGGCAGGTCCACGAGGGGATCCCGGTCTTCGACACCGTCGCCGAGGCGAAGGCGAAGACCGGCGCCAACACGTCGGTGATCTTCGTGCCGGCCCGCTTCGCGGCCGACGCGGTCCTCGAGGCGATCGACGCGGAGATGCCCCTCGTCGTCTGCATCACCGAGGGGATCCCGGTTCTCGACATGCTCAAGGTGAAGAACGCCCTCGAGGCGTCCGGGAAGACCCGCCTGATCGGGCCGAACTGCCCGGGGATCATCACCCCGGGCCGGGCGAAGATCGGCATCATGCCGGCGAACATCCATACCCCGGGGCCGGTCGGCGTGCTCTCGCGCTCCGGCACCCTGACCTACGAGGCGGTCGACCAGCTGACCCGCCGCGGGATCGGCCAGTCGACCTGCATCGGGATCGGCGGAGACCCGATCATCGGCTCGCCGTTCACCTCGCTGTTGCCTCTCTTCGAGCAGGATCCCCAGACCGAGGCGGTCGTGATGATCGGCGAGATCGGCGGGACGGCGGAGGAGGAGGCGGCCGCCTGGATCGCCGCGAACATGACCAAGCCGGTCGTCGCCTTCATCGCGGGCGCGACCGCCCCCCCGGGCCGGCGGATGGGCCACGCCGGGGCGATCATCTCCGGCGGGAAGGGGACGGCCGCCGAGAAGAAGAAGGTCCTCCGGGAGCACGGCATCCACGTGGTCGACTCCCCGGCCGACATCGGCGCCACCGTGGCGAAGGTCCTCGGGAGGGCGTGAGATGGCCCTCGAGCGCACTCTCGCCATCGTCAAGCCGGACGCGGTGGCCCGGGGCGTCCTCGGGGAGGCGATCGTCGCCGCCGAGCGGGCGGGGCTCCGCGTCGTCGCGATCCGGCGGCTCCACATGACGAAGCGCCAGGCGGAAGGGTTCTACGCCGTTCACCGGGAGCGCCCCTTCTTCGACGCGCTGACCAGCTTCATGAGCGAGGGGCCCTCGGTGGTGATGGTCCTCGAGGGAGAGGATGCCATCGCCACCTGGCGGCGGCTCCTCGGGGCGACGAACCCGGTCGAGGCGGAGGAGGGCACCCTCCGGAAGCGGTTCGGCACCAGCATCGAGCGGAACGCCTTCCACGGTTCCGACGCCCCGGAAACGGCGGCTTTCGAGATCGGGTACATGTTCCCCGGCCTCGACCTCGCCTGACGGTTCCACGATGGAGAACGACCCGGGCCCGGGCGGCATGCCCGGGCCCTTTCCACCTCCCGGCGCCGGCGCTCAGGGGAAGATCGCGCACCCTCGGAGGGGCACCTTGAGCCGGAATCCCTTCTCCACGACGTCCTTCCGGCGCAGGTGGTTCAGGAGCGCCACGTCGCGGCAGGGGACGGCGAGGCCCTCGAGGGTTCCGCACAGCTCCTCGAGGGTCTTCCCTCCGGGGGCGGTGACGAGTCGGACCCGTACGGGCTCCACTCCGAGGACGGCGGGGTCGGTCTCCCGGGCGAAGGACCGGATCGCCCGTTCCATCGCCCGGGGGGCGGCCCCGTCCCGTTTCCCGGCGAAGGCCCCGACGAACCGGTAGAGGAGCTTTCCGTCCCGGATCGCGGCGAGGAGGAGGGGGCGGGCCGGGGCACCGTCGGCGGGGGGAAGCGTGGCATACCCGATCCAGGCGGGAAAGCTCCCGATGGTGACCGGGCCGCCGTCGACGGCAAGGAAGCGTTCCTTGCGGGCAAGGCGGGCGACGTAGTCGGCCGGCGCGAGATCGCGCGCCTCCTGCGGCGGGACCAGCTCGAGGACGAGGCGGGCCCGGGGTTCCCGCGGGTCGTCCAGGGCGGCGACGAACCGGTTGGTGTTGACGACCTTCCACCCCGGGGGGAAGGCGACGCGGAAGCGCAGCTCCGGGTGGCGGAACGCTCCCTCGTGGACGAACCCCTGGCGGGGGTCGTCCCCGAAGACCAGGCCGTCGACTCGGCGGAGGAGGATGCCCCGGTTGACGACGAGGGCCTTCCCCTTCGCGAGCTTCTT
>JAMOQA010000584.1 GCA_027064265.1 Acidobacteriota bacterium | reverse complement strand
ACCCCGGGCCACCGCTTCCGCAGGTGCCTGAGGTACCCGGCCCGCTTGTCGAGCCCCCCCATCGGCAGTCGGGCGCACCCGCAGACTCCCAGGTACCCCATCACGTTGCCGGTGAACAGGAGCACCGCGTCCGGGCGCGACGGGTGGTCGTCCCCCGCGTCCGCCCGCGCGCCCCCGGAGGGCGGCGCGAGGGCCACGAAGAGGGCAAGGACGGCGGCGAGGGCGATCGCGGACGCGGGACGCGGGCGTGCTGGCATCGGCTCCCTCCGGCCGGGCACGAGGCCCCGGCCGGGGCCAGAATAGGCCCCGGCCCGGGCGCGCCGCAAAGAAAGCCGCGCCCGCCGGGAGGACCCGACCGATGCCCACCGCCCCGCCCCGCCTTGTCCTCGCCTCCGCCTCGCCGCGCCGCCGGGACCTGCTCCGGGCCGTCGGCTTCGACCCCCTCGTCCGGCCCGCCGCCGTGGACGAGACTCCCCGCGCGGGCGAGGATCCCGCCGCCTACGTCGCCCGCCTCGCCCGGGCCAAGGCGGAGGCGGCGGTCCCGGGCGCCCCCGGGCTGCCGGTCCTGGCGGCGGACACCGCGGTCGTGCTCGCCGGGACGATCCTCGGGAAGCCGGTGGACCGGGACGAGGCGCGGGAGATGCTGACCGCCCTCTCCGGGCGGTGGCACGAGGTCCTGACCGGCATCGCCCTGGCGCTGCCCGGTGGCGACGTCCTCGACGGGGTCGCCCGGACGGAAGTGCGCTTCGCGGAGCTCGCCGGGGAGGAGATCGAGGCCTACCTCGCGGGGGACGAGCCCTGGGACAAGGCCGGCGCCTACGCGATCCAGGGGGCGGCCGGCTGGTTCGTGCCGGAGGTGCGCGGCTCGGTCAGCAACGTGATCGGGCTGCCCCTCGGCCTCGTGCGCGAGCTCTGGACCCGGGCGGGCCTCCCCCTCCCCACCCTTCGCGGCACCTCCTGACCTCGCGCCCGCACCCTGCGGCAGCACCAACCATGGCCGCCCTCCGGGCGGCACGGGTCCAGCACGCTGGACCCCAGCGCCTCACGTTTCGCGAAAGGACGACACGAACGCGCCTCCCGCACCCGTAGGGGCGCAGCGTGCTGCGCCCGTGTGCCGCGAAGCGGCACAACGTCAGTCGGCGGAGGGCTCCCAGCGGAGCACGAGCTGCCGGTTCGCCTTCACCTCGTCGAGACGCCGGACGGGGGCCGTCCAGGGAGCGCCCTTGACGGTCTCCGGGTCCCGGTGGGCCTCCTCGACGACGGCGCGGATCGCGGCGACGAACGCGTCGAGCTCCTCCCGGCTCTCGGTCTCCGTCGGTTCGATCATCAGGGCACCCGGGACGATCAGCGGGAAGTAGATCGTCGGCGGATGGAAGCCGTGGTCGATCAGCCGCTTCGCGAGGTCCAGCGTGCGGCACCCGGTCTCCTTCTCGAGCCGCCGGCCGGAGAAGACGACCTCGTGGAGGGTCGGCGTCTCGTAGCTCAGCTCGAGCACGTCCTCGAGCCCCTTGCGGACGTAGTTGGCCGCGAGGATCGCGTCCTCGCCGGCCCGGCGCAGCCCCTCGGGACCCATCTCGAGGATGTAGGCCGCCGCCCGCACCATCACGCCGAAGTTGCCGTAGAAGGCGGCGACGCGCCCGATGCTGCGCGGGAAATCGGTCGAGAGGTGCAGGAGGCCGTCCTCTCCCTCGACCACCCGCGGCACCGGCAGGAAGTCGACCAGCTCGCCCCGTACGCCGACCGGCCCGGACCCGGGGCCGCCACCCCCGTGGGGAGTCGAGAAGGTCTTGTGCAGGTTGAGGTGAAGGACGTCCACCCCGTGGTCGCCGGGCCGGGAGATGCCGAGCAGCGCGTTCATGTTCGCACCGTCGGCGTAGACGAACCCCCCGTGGGCGTGGAGCAGCTCGCAGATGCGCGCGATGTCGCTCTCGAAGATCCCCAGCGTGTTCGGGTTCGTCAGCATGATCGCCGCGACGTCGCCGCGGGGCACCCGCGCCTCGAGGGCGGCGAGGTCCACCTGGCCCCGCTCGTCCGAGGCGATCGGCTCCGGGGTGAATCCGCAGAAGGCCGCGCTCGCCGGGTTGGTGCCGTGGGCGGAGTCCGGGATCAGCACGACCCGGCGGTCGTCCCCCCGGTGGAGGAGCGCCCGGCGGATCATCAGCATGCCGGTCAGCTCCCCGTGGGCCCCGGCCGCGGGCACCAGGGTGAACGCGTCCATCCCGGAGATCTCGACGAGGAACCGCTCGAGGTCCCGCATCAGCGCGAGGGCGCCCTGGACGGTCTCCTCCGGCTGGAGCGGATGGATCGCGGCGAACCCGGGCAG
The DNA here is from genome assembly GCA_027064265.1 of Acidobacteriota bacterium. Lineage (GTDB taxonomy): Bacteria > Acidobacteriota > Polarisedimenticolia > J045 > J045 > JAMOQA01. Next base: position 3,032 of record JAMOQA010000584.1, on the reverse strand, counting down.
CCGGGCGAGCTGCTCGTTCACCCGGGGGTTGTACTTCATCGTGCAGGAGCCGAGGGGCAGGAGCCCGTCGTCGATCGAGTAGTTCCGGTGGGAGAGCCGCGCGAAGTGGCGCAGCACCTCGGTCTCGGAGAGTTCCGGGAGCGGCGGCGGCTCGCTGCGGCGGAGCTCCGGCTCCAGGTCGTCCGGCGGCTCCGGCACCGCGAGGCGCGGCATCGACCAGCCCGAGCGGCCGGGCCGCCCGGCCTCGAACAGCAGCGGTTCCGTGCGCGGCGGTCGGCAGGGCTTCACAGCACGTCCCCCAGGCCGGCGACGAGGCGCTCGATCGCCGCCGGGCCGTTGAGCTCGGTGAACGCGAAGAGGCCGCGGCGTTCCTCCCCCGCCCGGAAGCGGGAGAGCGGCACCGGGCCGAGGATCCCCCGCTCGGCGAGGGCGGAGGCGACCTCCGCCGCCGGGCGCGGGAACTCCAGGACGAACTCGTTGAAGAACGGTCCCGAGTGCACCCGGCGCACCCCCGGAAGCGCGGCCAGGCGGCGCAGCGCCTCGTGGGCGTGGGCCCGGGACACGCGCGCTCCCTCGGTGATGCCGGAGGGACCGAGCAGCGCCAGGTGGATCGTCACCGCGAGGGCCATCAGCGCCGAGTTCGTGCAGATGTTCGAGGTCGCCCGTTCCCGGCGGATGTGCTGCTCGCGGGTGGCGAGGGCCAGGACGAAGCCCCGCCGGCCCTCCACGTCCTCGGTCATCCCGGCGAGGCGGCCCGGCATCGCCCGGACCATCCCCTTCCTCGTGGCCAGCATGCCCACGTACGGGCCGCCAAAGCTCACCGCGGGACCGAGGGCCTGCAGTTCGCCGACCACGATGTCGACGCCGAGCTTCCCCGGGGCCTCGAGCCAGCCGAGTGCCCAGGGCTCCGCGATCGCCTGGAGGGCGAAGGCGCCTGCCCCCCGCGCCGCCGCGGCGAGGGCATCGGTCCGCTCGACGACGCCGACGAAGTTCGGGCTCTGCCAGGCGACGACGGCCGTCTCGGCGTCCACCGCGGCCCCGACCGCCTCCGGGTCGACCCGCCCCGTTTCCGGGTCGGCCGCCACGTCGACGATGACGAGGTCCAGGTTGGCGGCGTAGGTCTCGAGGACGTCCCGGTACCAGGGATGGACCTCTCCGGCGACGACGACCCGCCGACGCTTCCCCCGGTGCTGCCGCACCGCGAGGAGGATCCCCTCGACGAACGCGGTTCCCCCCTCGTACATCGAGGCGTTCGCCACGTCCATGCCGGTCAGCTGGCAGACCAGGGTCTGGAACTCGAAGATCGCCTGGAGCGTTCCCTGGCTGATCTCCGGCTGGTAGGGGGTGTAGGCGGTGAAGAACTCCCCGCGCTGGAGCAGGTGGTCGACCACCGCCGGCACGTGGTGCCGGTATGCCCCCGCGCCGAGGAACGAGTCCTTCCCCGCGACCACCCGGTTCCGGGCCGCCAGCTCCCCCATCGCCTCGAGCAGCTCCGGCTCGGAGAGGGGGCCGGGCAGCTCGAGGGGACGGCCGAGGCGCAGCTCCGGCGGGATCGGCGCGAGCAGCTCGTCGAGGCTCGCCGCCCCGATCTCCCGGAGCATCGCCGCCCGGTCCTCCGGGGAGAGCGGCAGGTAGCGGAAGCGGCGCTCGGTGTTCAGTGTCCTTCCTCCTCGAGGAACTTCCGGTACGCCTCGTGGTCCATCAGGGCGTCCAGGTCGGCCGGGTTCGCCGGCTTCATCCGGACGAGCCACCCCTCGCCGAACGGGTCCTGGTTGACCTTCTCGGGAGAGTCGGCGAGGTCCTCGTTGATCGCGGTCACCTCGCCGGCCACCGGCGCGTAGACCTGGGCGACCGCCTTGACCGACTCGATGTCGCCGAGCGCATCACCGGCGTTCACCTGGCGCCCGGTCTCTCCCATGTCGACGTAGACGATGTCGCCGAGCTCGCCCTGGGCGAAGTCGGTGATCCCGACGACGATCTCGTCGCCGTCGCGGAAGACCCACTCGTGCTCCTTCGTGTAGAGGCACTCTTCCTGCCGCGGCATCTCCTAGCCTCCCGCGGCGGGGTCAGGCGGCCCCGCCGTCCTGGTTCCGCCGGGCCCTCTTCTTCGGCCGGCGGTAGAACGGAAGCGGGACCGTGACCGCCGGCAGGCGGCGGCCCCGCACCTCGATCTCGATCTCCACCCCGGGCTCGGCACGCCGCGCCGGGAGGTAGGTCATCCCGATCGCCTTGCCGAGGAACGGCGCCATCGTCCCCGACGTCACCTCGGAGACCCGTTCGCCATCGAGCCAGACCGGGTGCCCGTGGCGGGCGATCCCCCGGCCCCGCACCTCGAAGCCGACGCGCTTCCGGGGAACACCGGCCTCCCGCTGGGCGACGAGCGCCTCCTTCCCGAGAAACGACTCCTTGTCCCAGTGGACGATGAACTCCAGGTCCGCCTCGAGGGGCGTCGTCGTCTCGTCGATGTCGTTCCCGTAGAGGGGCATCGCCGCCTCGAGGCGCAGGGTGTCCCGTGCCCCGAGGCCGGCGGGCAGCAGCCCCAGGTCCTTTCCCGCCTCGAGGAGGGCGTCCCACACCGCCGCGGCGTCCCCGGGGGCGAGGAAGATCTCGAACCCGATCTCGCCGGTGTACCCGGTGCGGGACGCCATCGCGGGCCGTCCCGCGACCTTTCCCGTGGCCCAGCGGTAGTACTTCTGCGCCTTCGCGTCGAACCCCTCGGCGAGACCGGCGAGGATCTCCTTCGACCGGGGCCCCTGGAGGGCGACGAGGGCGGTCTCGTCGGACTCGTCGACGAACTCGACGTCGAACCCTTCCTTGTGGGCGAGGAACCAGTCCCGGTCCTTTTCCAGGTTCGCCGCGTTGACGACGAACAGGACCTCGTCCCCGGCGATCCGGTAGACCAGCACGTCGTCGACGAAGGTGCCCTTCTCGGTCAGCAGCCCCGAGTAGGCGACCCGCCCCGGTTCGAGCTTCGCCACCGAGGTCGGCACGAGGAAGTCGGCGAACCGGACCGCGTCCTTCCCCCGCAGGCG
>JAMOQA010000583.1 GCA_027064265.1 Acidobacteriota bacterium | reverse complement strand
CCGGACGGGCTTCTCCCTCGGGGAGGACGCCTTCGCCGTCCTGCGGCTGACCCACGGGATCGAGCGCCTCGCGGACGAGTGGCTCGACGCGGAGACCCGCCTCGAGGCGACCGGGTGGCAGCGCCTCACCCCCCGGAGGACCTTCCGCGCCCGGCTGGTCGCCGCCCGGGGCTCCGCCCTCGAGGGGCACCGGAGGATCCTCCTCGGGGGCGGCCAGGGGCTTCGCGGGTACCGGAGCCGGGCGTTCTCCGGTTCGAACCTGCTGCTCTTCCAGCTCGAGCACCGGACGTTCACGACCTGGGAACCGTTCCGGCTGTTCCGGGTCGGCTGGGTCGCGTTCGTCGAGGCCGGGGCCGCCTGGGACGAGGGGGAGCCCCTCGGGTGGGACAGGGTCCACCCGGACGCGGGGGTCGGTCTCCGGCTCTTCCTCCTCCGTTCCTCCGGGGGGACCACCCTCCACCTGGACCTCGCGTACCCGCTGGACCCGAACGGGGACCCGGGGCACCGCTCCCTCCGCTACACGTTCCTGACCGCCCGCGGGTTCTGAGCCCCGCCTGTTGACGCGCCCCGGGCGCTCCCCTAGGATCGATTCCCTCCCTCGACCGAGGATTTCCCCCGACCAGAGCGGCAGATGCCGAACCGGGCAGCGGACCCGACGCGCACCCTCCTCCCGGGCGAGCCGGCCCGGGGGAGCCGCCGCGGCCCGGGAGCGGAGGATCCCCGATGGCGGTGAAGCGGAAGACGAGCCGGGCCGGGAAGAACGGCGCGAAGAACGGCGGGAACGGCGCCGCGGCCGACGGCAACGGCAACGGGAAGGCCCCCGCCCGCCGGAAGAGGGCGGCGCGCAACGGCGAGGCCGATCCCCCGTCCGACGAGCCCCCGTCGTTCTCGCTGAACGCCCTCGCCCGGATGCGGATCGACGAGCTGACGGAGCTCGCCCGGAAGCTCGAGATCGCCGGGGTCTCCGGCCTGCGCAAGCAGGAGCTGATCTTCCGCATCCTGGAATCCCAGGCGGAACGCAAGGGCCTGATCTTCGCCGAGGGGGTGCTCGAGGTGCTGCCGGAGGGATACGGCTTCCTCCGCTCGCCGGAGTACAACTACCTGCCCGGACCGGACGACGTCTACGTCTCCCCTTCCCAGATCAGCCGTTTCTCCCTCCTGACCGGCGACACGGTGACCGGCCAGGTCCGCTATCCCAAGGAGGACGAGAAGTACTTCGCGCTGATCAAGGTCGAGGCGATCAACCACGAGGACCCGGAGAAGTCCCGGGAGCGGATCTTCTTCGAGAACCTGACCCCCCTCTACCCGATGGAGCAGATCCGGCTGGAGACCGAGCCGGACAACCTCACCGGGCGGGTGATGGACCTGCTGACGCCGGTCGGCAAGGGCCAGCGCGGCCTGATCGTGGCCGCGCCCCGTACCGGCAAGACGATGCTCCTCCAGTCGATCGCCAACTCGATCACGGCGAACCACCCGGAGATCTACCTGATCGTCCTCCTGATCGACGAGCGACCGGAGGAGGTCACCGACATGAAGCGGACCGTCGACGCCGAGGTGATCTCCTCGACGTTCGACGAGCCGGCCACCCGCCACGTGCAGGTCGCCGAGATGGTGATCGAGAAGGCGAAGCGGATGGTCGAGTATGGCAAGGACGTCTGCATCCTGCTCGACTCGATCACCCGCCTCGCCCGGGCCTACAACACGGTCCAGCCCGCCTCGGGGAAGGTCCTCTCCGGCGGCCTCGACGCCAACGCCCTCCAGCGCCCCAAGCGGTTCTTCGGCGCCGCCCGCAACATCGAGGAGGGGGGCTCGCTGACGATCCTCGGCACCGCCCTGATCGACACCGGTTCCCGGATGGACGAGGTGATCTTCGAGGAGTTCAAGGGAACCGGGAACATGGAGCTGCATCTCGATCGCCGCCTCGCCGACCGGCGGGTCTTCCCGGCGATCGACATCACCCGCTCCGGCACCCGCAAGGAGGAGCTGCTGCTTGAGCCGCGGGTCCTGAACGCGGTCTGGGTGCTGCGCAAGGTGCTCACCCAGATGAACAGCATGGAGGCGATGGAGCTCCTCCTCGACCGCCTGCGCAAGACGAAGGACAACGAGGAGTTCATCCGCATGATGAGGAAGGGAGGCTGATCCCTCCCGGAGGTACCCGATGAAGCCGATCGAGAAGGCCCTCGAGAAGATCCCCAACACGTTCCTCCTGACGACCGTCGTCTCCCGCCGCTGGGAGAGCCTGGTCGCCGGCGCGCCGCCCCTCGTCGAGGTGAAGCCGGGAATGACCAAGATCGACATCGTCCTCGCCGAGATCCTCGAGGACAAGATCGAGGTCGACGAGGAGACGAGGGAGATCCGCCTGCGGGGCGAGCCCGAGGTGGAGCCCACCGAGGAAGTCGTCTTCTCCAAGCCGGTCGATCCCGAGGCGGTCTCCCTGGACGACCTGACCGGCGACAGCCAGAAGGACTGACCCGGTGCTTCCCCCCTGGGACGACGACGCGGTCTCCCGGCTCGCCGGCGAGGCGCCGGCGGGGACGGACCCGCTCCTCGCGGAGCTGGCCGCCGCCTGCCGCCTCGCCGGCACCGACCGCTCGCTCGTCCTCGGGGGCGGCGGGAACGCCTCGGTCAAGGGGGACTTCCCCCGGCCGTGGTCCCCGGGCCCGGGGGGCGCCCTCTGGATCAAGCCTTCCGGCCGGGACATGGCGTCCCTCGCCCCCGCCGACCTGGTTCCCCTCGACCTCGCCCGGGTGCGGACACTCCTGGACCTTCCCGGCCTCGGGGCCGAGGACCTGCCGGCCGCCCTCGCGGCGTGCCGGCTCGACCCGGAGGCGCCGGCCCCCTCGGTGGAGTCGCTGGTCCACGCCCTCGCGCCGGGGCGCGCCGTCCTCCACGTGCATCCCGAGCCGCTCCTCGTCCTCGCCGCCCAGCCGGACGGGCGCGACCTGCTCGCCGGCGTTCTCGGCGAGCGGTTCGCCGTGCTCGACTACGCGATGCCGGGGTTGCCCCTCGCCCGGGCGGCCCGGGGGGCGATCGAGGCGGGCGGCGATCGGCTCCACGGCCTCGCCTTCCGGCACCACGGGCTCTTCGCCTGGGGGGAGACGCCGCGGGAGGCGTACGGGCGGCTGCGGGAGGCCCTCGGGGCCACGGAGGACGCCCTCGCGGAGCGGCTCGCCGGGGCCGGCCGCCGCGAACCGGCGATCGAGCTGCGCTCGGACCCTTCCCGTGCCGCCCTCCTCGCCCCGCTGCTGCGCGGGGTCCTCGCCCTCCCCTCGGACGATCCCGACCGCCCCTGGCAGCGGTTCCTCCTCGCCCTCGCCGACGACGAGCAGCTGCTCGCCGCCCTCGACCGGCCGGGGGCGGAGGAGCTGGCCGCCCGGGGGGTGCTGACGCCGGACCACCTCATCCACACCCGGAACCGCCCCCTGGTCTTCCGGGACGACCCGGCGGAGGGCCCGGAGACCACCCGCGGGCGCCTCGCCGAGGCGGTCGCCGCCTGGGGCCGGGAGTACGCCGCCTACCTCGAGCGCCACGGAGAAGACCCGGGGCGCGTCGACCACCGGCCGCGCCTGGTGCTCGTCCCCGGCCTCGGCCTCTTCGCCGCGGGGGAGACCCCGGCCCGGGTCGCCGTCGCCCGGGAGATCGGCCGCCGGTCGGTCCTCGCCCGGGACGCCGCCGAGGCGATCGGGCGGTTCGAGCCGCTGCCGGAAGAGGAAGTGCACCGGATGGAGTTCTGGTCCGGCGAGCGGGCCAAGCTCGAGCGGGAGCGGCGCGGCCCCCTGGGCGGGCGGGTCGCCCTGGTCACCGGGGCGGCGGGGGCGATCGGGGCGGGGATCGCCGAGGAGCTGGCCCGGGCCGGGGCCCTGGTCTTCCTCGCCGACCGGCCCGGCGAGCGGGACCGGGAGCGTCTCGAGCGGGCCCTTTCCCGGGTGCGGCAGGTCGCCGGCGACGACGCCGCCCACGCCCTCCCCTTCGACGTCACCGACGCCGCCGCCACCGACGCCGCGTTCGACGAGGCGTGCCGGATCGCCGGCGGCGTCGACCTGCTGGTCCTCTCCCACGGCATGGCCGAGGTCGGCGACATCGCGGACCTCGACCCGGAGCGGCTGCGGACGATCTTCGGGGTCAACGCGCTCGGGTCGTTCCACGTGCTCGGGGCGTTCGTGCGGCGGGTCCGCCTCGAGGGGTGCGGCGGCGACGTGGTGATGGTCTCGACGAAGAACGTCCCGGACCCGGGGGCCTCCTTCGGCGCCTACAGCGCCTCGAAGGCGGCCGCCCACCAGCTCGCCCGGGTGGCGGCCCTCGAGCTCGCCCCCCTGGACGTCCGGGTCAACCTGGTCTCCCCGGACGCGGTCTTCGGGGACGACGAGATCCCCTCCCTCCTCTGGAAGGAGGTCGGGGCGAAGCGGGCGCGGTCGAAGGGGATCGATCCCGCGGAGCTGCCGGAGCGGTACCGGCAGCGGAACCTGCTCAAGGCACGGGTGACGACGGGGCACGTCGCGGCGGCGGTGCGGTTCTTCGCCGAGCGGCGGGTCCCCTGTACCGGGGCGGTCCTGCCGGTCGACGGCGGGCTGCCCGGCGCCTTCCCCCGCTGAGGCGGGTGGCGGCGCGAGAAACGGAAACGCGACTGCGAGCGCACCGGAGGTGAAGACATGGACTGGGGCATGCGGAACCGCCTGGCGCGGATCTTCGGCAGGGACGACAAGACGGTCATGCTCGCCGTCGACCACGGCTACTTCCTGGGGCCGACCACCGGCCTCGAGCAGCTCGGCGAGACGGTGAAGCCGCTCCTTCCCCACGCGGACAGCCTGATGCTGACCCGGGGCGCCCTCCGGCGCTGGGTCGACCCGGCCACCGACATCCCGATCATGCTGCGGATCTCCGGCGGGACGTCGATCGTCTCGAACGACAACGGCGCCTCCGCCCTCTCCAACGAGGACCTCGCCGTCTCCTTCGAGGACGCGGTCCGGCTCAACGTCTCGGGGATGGCGGTCTCGATCTTCGTCGGCACCGAGCACGAGCGGCAGACCCTGGGGAACCTCACCCGGGCGATCGACTTCGGCGAGCGGTACGGGATCCCGGTGCTCGCGGTCACCGCGGTCGGCCGCGACATGGCCCGCGACCTGCGCTACCTCGGCCTCGCCAGCCGCATCGCCGCCGAGCTCGGCGCCCACGTGGTCAAGACGTACTACTGCGAGGGCTTCGACAAGCTCGTCGCGCAGACCCCCGTGCCGGTGGTGATCGCCGGCGGGAAGAAGATCCCCGAGAGGGACGCGCTCCAGCTCGCCTGGAACGCGATCCACGACGGCGCGGCCGGGGTCGACATGGGGCGCAACATCTTCCAGTCGAAGGCGCCGGTCGCGATGATCCGCGCGGTCCGCGCCA
>JAMOQA010000582.1 GCA_027064265.1 Acidobacteriota bacterium | reverse complement strand
GCCGTAGACGTAGTAGAAGGGCCACCGGGTTCCGATCGCCAGGCGGTAGAACTGGGTCGCCGGCAGGTTGCGGAAGAACCGCCAGGTCTTCCCCCGGTTCCAGCTCTCGTAGAGCCCGCCGTCGCATCCCGCGAGCAGGTGCTCCGTGTTTTCCGGGTCGACCCAGACCACGTGCGTGTCGACGTGCTTGTGGGCCTCGGGGACGTGGGACCAGGTCTTCCCGCCGTCCTCGCTGACCTGGAGGAACGTGTCCATCGAGTAGACCCGGTCCGGGTCCCGCGGATCGCAGACCAGCTCGTTGTAGTACTGGGGGCTCCCGGAGACGTAGTCGGAGCGCTTCTCCCACGTCTCGCCGTTGTCGAGGGAGCGGAACACCCCTCCCTTCCCCTCGGCGGCCTCGACGATCGCGTAGACCGTGTCGGGCCGGGAGGGGCAGCGGGCGAGGCCGATCCGCCCGAGGTGCACTCCCTCGGGCAGGCCGCTCGTGATCTTCCGCCAGGTCTCCCCCCCGTCGGTCGACTTCCAGAGGGCCGAACCCGGCCCGCCGTCCACCAGCGTCCAGACGTGGCGCTGGCGCTGCCAGGTGGTCGCCAGGATCACGTCCGGGTTCCGCGGATCGAGGAGGACGTCGTTGGCGCCGGTCCACTCGTCCACCGGCAGGACCTGCTTCCAGGTCTTCCCGCCGTCCCGGGTGACGTAGAGGCCCCGGTCACCGCCGCCCCGCCAGAGCGGCCCCTGGGCGGCCACCCAGACGACGTTCGAGTCCCGCGGGTCGACGGCGATCCGCCCGATGTGCTCGGACTCCGGCAGGCCCATCCGCTTCCAGCTCTTCCCCCCGTCGAGGGACCGGTAGACCCCGTCGCCGAACGAGACGCTCCGCTGGGCGTTGTTCTCCCCGGTGCCGACCCAGACGACGTCCGGGTCGCTCGGGTCGAGGGTGATGCAGCCGATGGAGTACGAGCCCTCGCCGTCGAAGACGGGCACGAAGGTGGTCCCGCCGTCGGTCGTCTTCCACACCCCGCCGGACGCGGCGGCGACGTAGAAGACCTCCGGGTGGCCCGGCACCACCGCGACGTCGGCGATCCGGCCGGAGGTCACCGCCGGCCCGATCCCCCGCAGGGCGAGACCGGCGAACGTGTCGGCGGTCAGCCGGGTCTCGGCCGCCTTCGCGGCGTCGTCCTTCTTCTTCCGGCCGGCCTCGGCCGGGAACGCGGCGAGGCCGAGGAGGGTCACGAGGGCGAAGACGAGGAGCAAGCGGGCACGGTGGCGCATCTGGAGACCTCCATCGATCCGGAAACGAAACGGTCCCCGATCATAGCGCGGGAGGCCCCTGAAAAGGGTCCGCCCCCGGGGGCTTCCCCGGGGGCGGGACATGGTGCGCGAACGCCGGCGGGTTCAGCGCACGGCGAACCGGTGGAGGACGTACCCGCCGTCCTCGTCCCCGCAGATCGCCCAGGCGCGCTCCCCCTGGAAGGCGAGGGTCCAGTTCAGCTCGCAGGGAGCCCACAGCTCGCCCTTCGCCTTGCCGTCGGGACCGACGACCGCGGCGAGGTACTTCCCGTCGCGCTCGCCGCGCCCGACGAAGACGAGGTCGCCCCCCGGGAGCGTGGCCACTCCGCGGTAGAAGCCGCACCGGTCGGCCGGGTGGTAGTCACGGCCGTGCTTCCGGGCGATCTCCTCCGCCTCCCGCTCTCCCTCGGCGGCGCGGGGAGCCAGGAGGCGGGGCGTGAACGCCGGGAGCGCCACGGTCTCCCCGGAACCCTTCCCACGGGGGACCACCCGGAACTCGTTCCGCCCCGAGTAGGCGACGACGAACCGGTCGCCGCCGGCGGGCGCGACGAACAGGTCCCGCTGGCAGTTGTCGAGGGAGGGGGCCTTCTGGATCACCAGGCTCTCCACCCCGTCCGCAGGCACCACGTCGTCGTTCGCGCGCTCGACGACCCCCCGCGCCACGTCGACGAGGCGAAACCCGAGGTGGGCGCCGGCGTCACCCATGAACTGCGTCACCGCCCCGACCATCTCCCCTCCGAACGACGCGAGGTCGGTGACGGTGCCGCGCGGCAGGTCGACGATGCGCTCCCGTTTCCCGCCGGGAGCGAAGACGACGAGCGCCGGGGTGCAGCCGGGCTGCCGGCAGACCTCCGAGACGACGATGCGCCCGGCGTCGGTCCGCGCGATGCGCAGGGGCGCGTAGAGATGCTCGCCCCCGAAGCGCGAGACGACCTTCCCGGCGGGATCGAACTCGACGACGACGTACCCCCGGTCGGCGGCGTCCCGTCCGAGCACCCAGGTGGTGCCGTCCGGCCCCACCGCGAGGTCGAGGGGCCAGGCCAGCTCGTCCCCGAGCGGGCGGGAGAACTCCGGGACCAGGTCGGCCGCCCCCGCCAGCAGGACGCCGGCGAGCAGGCAGACCGCCACGACGGCGAGGATCCTCGGGGCCATGCGGTTCGGATGGTGCATGCTCGTCTCCTTTCCCCGGGCCTACGCGGACCGGGTCTTCGTGGTGCCGCCGACGACGATGGTCTGGCCCTGGCCGACCTGCGCGATGCACGCCTCCTGCGAGGTGATCGTGCCCCCCACGTTCGCGCAGTCGTCCGGGTCGTCGAGACCGACCGTGTAGATGTTGGTCGAGGGATCGCTGGTCGGCGTGCAGCACCCGGCATGGGCACCGGAAGCCGCGGCCAGCCACGCGACGGCGACGAGTGACAGGAACCCCAACCTCTGCACCGTTCCTCCTCTACCGGGGGACAGGATCGACCGTAGACCCCGAAAGGAGGGTTGCGCAAGGAAACGGACGAGAAGGGTCCCGGCCCCGGGACGCACGATTCGCGGGCGGCCGTGGCCGCGGCCGGCGGTTTCGTGAATAATTCGGGACGGACGTGTGCCACGAGGGAGGACGACGTCGATGAGCGAGAGGAAACGGGTTCGCAAGGGAGTGTTCCCCGCCGCGGGGCTCGGCACCCGCTTCCTGCCGGCGACCAAGGCGATGCCGAAGGAGATGCTCCCGATCGTCGACAAGCCGGTGATCCAGTACGCCGTCGAGGAAGCGATCGCCTCCGGGATCGACGACATCCTGATCGTCACCGGCCGGGGCAAGCACGCGATCGAAGACCACTTCGACCACTCCTTCGAGCTGGAGACGATCCTCGGCGAGCGCGGCCAGGAACGGCTGCTCGAGATGGTCCGGCAGGTCGCCGGCCTCGCCCGGGTCGCCTACACCCGCCAGAAGAAGGCCCTCGGCCTCGGGCACGCGGTGCTCTGTGCCCGCGACCTGGTCGGGGACGAACCGTTCGCCGTCTTCCTCGCCGACGACCTGATCGTCGGCGAGGTGCCGGCGATCCAGCAGCTGATCGACGTCTACAACGAGACCGGCGCCACGGTCGTCGCCGTCCAGCGGGTGCCGAGGGACCAGGTCTCCGCCTACGGGGTCGTCGCGGTGAAGTCGAGCGACGGGCGCGTCCACGAGGTCGAGGACCTGGTCGAGAAACCGAAGCCGGAGAAGGCCCCCTCGGACCTGGCGGTCATCGGCCGCTACGTCCTGGTCCCGGAGATCTTCCCGATCCTCGAGGAGACGGCCCCCGGCGCCAAGGGAGAGATCCAGCTCACCGACGCGCTGCGGCAACTCGCCCGCAACGACCGCGTGATCGCGGTCGAGTTCGAGGGAACCCGCTTCGACACCGGCAACAAGCTCGGGTTCCTCGAGGCGACGGTGGAACTCGCCCTCGCCCGGGAGGACCTCGGGCCCGACTTCGCCGCCTGGCTCCGGGAGCGCTGCTCGGCGATCGCCGGCGGGCGGAACTGAGCCGATGGACCGGCTGCGCGTCACGGGAGGCGTCGCCCTCTCCGGGTCCGTCCGGGTCTCCGGGGCGAAGAACGCGGCCCTCCCGGCGATGGCGGCCGCCCTGCTCACCGACGAGGAGGTCCGCCTCGACAACGTCCCGGACGTGGTCGACGTGCGGACCCTCGCCCGCCTGCTCGGCGACCTGGGCACCTCCTGCGAGCGGCTCGGGCGCCACCGCTGGGCCCTGCGCACCCCCGAGGTGACGACCCCGGAAGCCCCCTGGGACCTGGTCCGCAGGATGCGGGCCTCGGTGCTGGTCCTCGGGCCGCTGCTCGCCCGCACCGGCCGGGCGCGGGTTTCCCTCCCCGGCGGGTGCGCCATCGGCGAGCGGCCGATCGACCGCCACCTCGAGGGACTGCGCCGCCTCGGCGCGGAGATCCGCCTCGAGCACGGCTACGTCGAGGCACGGGCCGAGCGCCTGCGCGGGGCCGAGATCACCTTCGAGGACGTGACGGTCACCGGGACCGAGAACCTGATGATGGCCGCCACCCTCGCCGAGGGAGAGACCGTCCTGCGGAACGCCGCCCGGGAGCCCGAGGTCGTCGACCTCGCCGACCTGCTCCGGGCGATGGGAGCCGGGATCGAGGGGGCGGGCACCCGGACGATCACGATCCGGGGAGTGCCCCGGCTCCACGGCACGGAGCACCGGGTGATCCCCGACCGGATCGAGGCCGGCACCTGGCTGATCGCCGCCGCGATCACCGGCGGGAAGGTCACCCTCGAGGCGGTCGAGCCCGCCCACCTCGAGGCGGTCTTCGACAAGCTGGGCAAGGTTGGCCTCTCCCTCGAGGTCGGCCGGGACTGGATCCGGATCGGCAACGGCCGGCCGCTCCGTTCCCACGACCTGGTCACGGAACCGTATCCCGGCTTCCCCACCGACCTCCAGGCCCAGTACATGGTCCTGATGACCCAGGCCGGGGGGACCAGCCGGATCACCGAGACGATCTTCGAGCGCCGCTTCATGCACGTGCCGGAGCTGCGCCGGATGGGCGCCTCGATCGAGCTCTCCGGGAACACGGCGATCGTCGAGGGGCCGACGCCGCTGACGGGCGCGGAGGTCACCGCCTCCGACCTGCGGGCCTCGGCCTCCCTCGTCCTCGCGGGCCTGGCCGCCCGGGGCGAGACGATCGTCCACCGGGTCTACCACCTGGACCGGGGCTACGAGGCGATCGAGGAGAAGCTGGGCGCCCTCGGGGCGCGCATCGAGCGGCTTTCCGGATAGCCCAAGGGAGGACCCGGATGAGCGAGTGCATCTTCTGCAAGATCGTCGCGAAGGAGGTCGAGGCGAAGATCGTCCACGAGGACCCGCTCTGCGTGGCGTTCTCGGACGTGAAGCCCCAGGCGCCGGTCCACGTCCTCGTGGTGCCGCGCAAGCACGTCGCCTCGGTCAACGACCTGCTTCCCGAGGACGAGCCGATGGTGGGCCACCTGGTCCTGGTCGCCCAGCAGATCGCCCTCCAGCGGGGCATCGCCGGCAACGGCTACCGCCTCGTCCTCAACTGCGGCCCGATGGGAGGCCAGTCGGTGGACCACCTCCACCTGCACCTCCTCGGCGGCCGCTCCATGGGCTGGCCTCCGGGCTAGT
>JAMOQA010000581.1 GCA_027064265.1 Acidobacteriota bacterium | reverse complement strand
CCAGGCGACCGGGAGGGCCGCCGTCGGCTCGACCCGCCGGCCCTCCCGCCAGAGCAGCCGCAGGGCCCGCTCGAGGGCCAGGTCGTCGACGGCGGCGATGGTGCCGCCGCTCGCCCGGGCGGCGGCGAGGGCCTCCGGGGCCCGGGCGGGTTCCTCGACCAGCACCCCCTCGGCGAGGCCGGGGCGGCAGGGGGCGGCGCCGGGGGCCTCCCCCGACCAGGCGGCCGCGAGGGGCGCGCACGCCGCGGACTGGACGCCGACCAGCCGGGGCAGCCGGGCGAGGTGGCCGTCCCGGACCAGGGCCTCGAAGCCGGCGCGCAGCCCGGCGAGGAGTCCTCCCTGGCCCGCCGGGACGATCACCGTGCCCGGCGCCTCCCGGGGGAGGACGGCGGCGAGGTCGAGAGCGGCGGTGGCGGCCCCCAGGGCGTGGAGAGGCTGGGCGGCGTGGCTGGCCCAGGAGGCGCCCCGGGCCGCCGCCTCCCGGGCGGCCCCCGTGGCGGCCCGGCGGGGGCCCGGCACCTCGACCACCTCGGCCCCCGCCGCGGCGATCAGCTCCTTCTTGAGCCGGGTGGCACCCGCCGGGACGAACGTCCGCAGGCGGATCCCGGCCGCCCGGGCGTACCGGGCGAGGGAGAGGGCCGCGTTGCCCGAGGAATCCTCCACCGCCTCGGCCACGCCGGCGATCTTCATCGCGGTGACCAGCACGGTGCTGCCCCGGTCCTTCCAGGACCCGGTGGGTTCCAGGTCCTCCCGGAGGGCGAGGACGCCGTCCGGCAGGCCCGGGAGGGCGAGGGGTTCCACCGGCACCCGGCCCTCGCCGAGGGAGACCGGCTCGGCACCCGCGGGCAGCGGGAGGGCGCGTTGCCAGCGCCAGAGCCCCTGGCGGTCGGAAAGCGGCGCGGCCGGGAGGGGCAGGGGGACCGCGGGTGCGCCCCCGCAGTCGCACCAGGGCCAGGGGGCGAGGAGGGGCCGGGGGCGCCCGCACCGGTTGCAGGGGACGGTCGGGCCGGGGACGGCGCTCATTCCTGGAGGGCGCCCCGGATCTCGGCGAGGATCGCGTCCGCCGCGGCGGCCGGGTCGTCCGCGGCGACGATCGGGCGGCCGACGACGAGAAGGCTGCTCCCGCCCCGGATCGCGTCGGCCGGTGTCGTCACCCGCACCTGGTCCCCCCGGGCGGCGCCGGCGGGACGGATGCCGGGGGTGACCAGCAGCGGTCCCGGTCCGAGAGTGGCCCGCAGGGCCGGGGCCTCCCGGGCGGAGGCGACCAGCCCGTCCGCGCCGGCCGTAAGGGCCAGGCGGGCGAGGCGGATTACCGCTTCTTCCGGGGGGCCGGCGAGGCCGAGGGCCTCGAGGTCCGAAGGCCCGTGGCTGGTCAGGACCGTCACCGCGAGCAGCCGGGGACGGTCCGGCCCGAGAGCCTCCGCCGCCTCCCGGGCGGCGGCGATCATCGCCGGGCCGCCGAGGGCGTGGAGGGTGAGGAGGTCGGCGCCCAGGCGGCCGGCGGAGCGGACCGCGGCGGCGACGGTGCGGGGGATGTCGTGGAGCTTCAGGTCGAGGAAGATCCCGGCGCCCCGGCGCGGGCGGCCTCGAGGGCGGCCTCCCCGTGGGCGACGAACGCCTCGAGGCCGACCTTGAAGGTACCGACCCGGCCGGCGAGGGCCGTGGCGAGGGCCCGGACCCGGTCGAGGTCGGGCACGTCCAGGGCGACGGCGAGGCGGCTGGCGGCGGGGTCGACGGTCATCACCGGTTCTCCTCGAGGGCGCCGACAAGCTCCCGCACGTCGGCCACCCCGCGGGCCTCGCACCAGGCGTCCAGCTCGCGGACCAGCCGGGCGGCGAGGGCCGGGTCGTGGAAGTTCGCCGTGCCGACCTGCACCGCCGTCGCGCCGACCAGCAGGAACTCGACCACGTCCCGCACGGACGTGATCCCGCCGATCCCGATCACCGGCACGTCGACCGCCCGGGCGACACGGTGCACGAGGGCGACGGCGAGGGGCCGGATCGCCGGGCCGGAGAGGCCGCCCGTTCCCCGGTGAAGGACCGGGCGGCGCGTCTCCACGTCGACGACCATCCCCGGGAAGGTGTTGATCAGCGAGAGGGCGTCGGCGCCCCCGGAGACCGCCGCCTCCGCGGTCTCGACGATGTCGGTGACGGCCGGGGTCAGCTTCACCCAGAGGGGGCGGGACGTGACCTCGCGGACCGCGGCGGTGACCTCGCGGATCGCCCGGGGGGAGCGGCCGATCTCGAGGCCTCCCTCCTTCACGTTGGGACAGGAGAGGTTGAGCTCGAAGGCGGCGATGCCGGTTTCCTCCTCGAGGGCCCGGACCACGGCGACGTAGTCGGCGACCTCGTGGCCGTACACGTTGACGACGACCGTCGCCCCGTGCTCCCGGAGGAGCGGCAGCTTCTCGGTACGAAACCGCTCGACGCCGACGTTCTGCAGGCCGATGGCGTTCAGCATTCCACAGGGGGTCTCGACGAGGCGCGGCGGCGGATTGCCCGCCCGGGGCCGCGGGGAGATCCCCTTGACCACGATCCCCCCGAGGGCGGCGAGGTCGCAGAACGGCTCGAACTCGAGGCCGTAGCCGAAGGTCCCGGAGGCGGTCAGCACCGGGTTCCTCAGCACGAGGCCCCGGCCCACCTTCACCTGCATCCTGATCGGGCTCACGGCAGCACCTCCCGGGCGTCGAAGACCGGTCCCTCGGTGCAGACCCGGACGTAACGGTCGAACTCCCCCTCCGGGTGGCGCCGCTCGACGACGCATCCGAGGCAGGCGCCGAAGCCGCAGGCCATCCGCTCCTCGAGGGAGAGCTGGCAGGGAACGTCCCGCGCGAGACAGAGCTCGGCGACGGCCCGGAGCATCGGCCGGGGACCGCAGGCGAGAACGACCCGCTCGCCCCGCGGGGGCGCGTCGAGGCGGGCGGCGAGGGGCCCGGTGACGAGCCCGCGCTCGCCCGCGCTCCCGTCCTCGGTGACGAGGACCACCTCGCCGCAGCGCTCGCGGAACCAGTCGACGAGGAGCAGGTCGTCGCGGGTCCCGCCCCCGAGGAACAGGGTCGTCCGCCCCGCGAGGTCCTTCCCGGCGCGCTGGAGGAAGAGCGGGAACGGGGCGGCGCCGATGCCGCCGGCGACCAGGAGGACCTCGGTCCCTTCCGCCTCGCCGGGGATCCAGAACCCCCGCCCGAGGGGACCGAGGAGGGCGACCTCGGTGCCCGGCCGGAAGCGGGTCATCTGGCGGGTGCGGCGCCCGTAGACCTTGTAGACGATCTCGAGGGCCTCCGGTTCCCCGGTGTCCGGGACGAGGCGCGCGACGGAGAAGGGCCGGCGGACCAGGGTCTCCGCCGGGTCCGGCAGGCCGATCATGACGAACTGCCCCGCCCGGGCCTCCCGGGCGATCGGGGCGGCGTCGAGGCGCATCCGGAAGCACCCCCCCCCGAGCTCCTCCTGCTCGAGGACGCGGGCGCGCAGGTCCTGGGGCATCGCGGGTCCTCCTCGCCCCGGTCGTGCGCGGACCCCCTGCCGAGGGTGCGGGCACACTCCGGGCCGGCCCGGAGTCTACCCCAGCCCCGGTGGCGCGCTCAGTCGCAGGCGGACGACTGCCGTTCCTCGCCCGCCGAGGAGACGCCGAGGGAGCCTCCCCCGCACGCGTTCCGGCCCCGTCCCAGGTACCAGAAGGCCCGTCCCGGGGCCGGGGTGTCGGGATCCTCGTACCGGTCGTCGACGAGGTCGCGGACGAGGCAGCTCCCCCCGGCGATCCCCTGGCTCGCCAGGTCGGCGACGCGGCCCCGCAGCAGGTCGTGGACCGTCCCCGACCCGGCGTCGGGAGCGGCCGAGGACCACCTCAGGGTCTTCTTGTCCGGGTCGAACCGGAAGCGCTGCAGCTCCCACGGCACCCGGAAGGCGGTGGCGTCCGTGGGCGCGCAGTCGCAGGCGTCGAGCATGTCGTCGCCATCCCCGTCGTCGTACAGGTTCACCGCCGCCTCGGCGACGCCGATCCCGGTGCCTCCCTGCCAGCCCTCGTTCTCGTCGAACCGGTAGTCGTCCCCCGCGTACCAGAGGCGGAACCGGTCGCCCTCGTCGAGGGGACTCGGGGAGCGGACCTCCCGGGCCGTCCACGGCTCCGCGCCCCGGGGGAAGATCCGGCACTCCTCGACGAAGTGCTCCCCGTCGGCGGACGAGGCCTGGACGAGGGCCACGTGGTGGTACTCGCTGATCGTGCTCTCGGGCGTCCACCGGTAGACGTCGTAGAAGAGCCGGACCTTCCCGCCGGCGACCATCGCGGCGGGGGTGGAGTACCCGGCGTACCGGTCCCGGGCGGGCCAGGCGGGGGTCTGGTCGAGGACCCGCACCGGCGTCTCGAAGTTCGTCCCGTCGGCCGTGTCGGCGTAGTAGATCGTGAACCGGGAGGGCGGCCCTCCCGCGCCGCGGACCGCCGAGATCGAGAAGTAGACCCGCATCTTCCCGTTCCACTCGATCACCCCGGGCTCGCAGACGTGCCAGACGATGCCCGCGTCCTCGATGTCGTCGCGGGAGAGCACCGGGTTTGCCGGGTCCTTCGTGAAGTGGATCCCGTCGTCCGACGTCGCGTGGCCGATCTGGTAGAGCCCGACCAGGTCGCTGATCCCGCAGTAGTACATGTGCCAGCGGCCCCCGAAGCGGATCACCGACGGGGTCTCGACCTTGGTGTAGTCGAAGGCGAGGGGGAACGAACTCGGCTCCAGGACCGGCACCGGGTCCACGTCCCAGTCGAGCCCGTCCGGCGACGTCGCGCGGTGGATCCGGACCGGGTCCTCCCGCGAGGGGTCCTCGTAGTTGGTGCTCAGGTACATCCAGTAGCCGTCGTCCACCCGCAGGACGCACGGATCGTTCCAGGCGTCGTGGGACCAGAAGGCGCCCCGGAGCTGGGGGTTCGTCGGGTCCGGGGTCCAGGGGGCGTCGGCGGGGACGGGGGCGAGGGTGGCCAGCAGGCACAGCGCCAGCAGGCCGGCGCGGGTCGGCGTGGTGGCGGTCATGGCAACCTCCCGAAGGCGGTGCGACGAAGGTACGGCGAGACGGGGGCGAAGGGAAGAGAAGGAGAGGGGTTGGCCGGAGCGGACCATCCGGGGGAACATGAAGCGATGGCGGGCTTGATCGAGCGGGTGCGGGGAGGGCTCTCCCCGTGGTTGTGGCTGATCGCCGACGCGGGGGTGGCCGCCCTGGTCGCCATCCCCGCGGAGACCCTGCTCCTCTACCTGCTGAGCCCGGACCTGGCCCTGACCCTCGGCGGGTTCGCCTCGACGGCCCTCGCCCTCCTGCCCCAGGTGATCGGCCTCTTCGTCCTCGCCGGGCCGGCCCTGGTGGCCCTCGGGAACGTCTTCGCCGTCGGCCGGACCACCCGCACCGGGATCCAGCCCCGCTACGTCCTCCACTTCCTCCTGCTCGACTGCGCCT
>JAMOQA010000580.1 GCA_027064265.1 Acidobacteriota bacterium | reverse complement strand
CGGGGTGGGCGATCGGGCATCCGCGTCCGGGGAGTCCCGTGGCTTCCCCCGCCGTCGCCGTGGACGATCCCGGGTTTCCGTTCCCGGCGAGCCCGGTGGACAGGGACGGGGAAGGGGAGCCGGTGCGGCCCTTCGCGGTCGTTCGCGACGGCCGCCTGCTCCTGCGGCCGCGCACCCTCGCCGAGGAGCGGCGCGGGGAAGGGCGCTCGACCGGGTCGGCCGTGCGACCCTCCTGGCGGGCGCCGGGCAGGGCGGGGTGGCGCTTCCTGCGGCTCGACGTGCGGGCCCCGGTCCATCCCTGGCCCGATCGTGTCCGCCTGGTGACGCGCACGATGCTCGCGGGGGGACATCTTCTCGTCGGGGGCGTGCTCCTCGAGGGCGGGTGCCCGCGGGCGAGATGGGGACTGGTTCCCGCCCCCCCGCCCCGCACGTGGCTCCGGGAGATCGTCGCCCCCCTGGGCATCCGGGTGCCCGACGGATCGGGGGTGCCGGTGGCGGTGCCCCCGGTGCTGGTGGCGGAGGACCTGCTGGGATGAACTCCTCGCGGACGCTGGTCACGGCGCGGGGCCTCGTCGTGCGTCTCGGGGGGCGGGAGGTTCTCCGGGGGATCGACCTCGCGGTGGGACCCGGAGAGTTCCTCCTGGTCGCCGGGCCGAACGGCGCCGGCAAGACGACGCTCCTGCGGGCCCTCGCGGGAGTGATCGTCCCGTCTCGCGGAGAGGTGCGCCTCGCCGGCGATCCGGTGACGGAGCTTCCCCGCCGGGAGGCCGCCCGCCGCGTCGCCTACCTGCCACAGGGCGACGTGGCCGAGCAGGGTCTCCGGGTGCGGGAGCTGGTGGCCCTCGGAAGATGGCACCGGCTGGGGGTTCTCGGGACTCCCGGGAAGGCGGACCGGGAGGCCGTGGACCGGGCCCTTGCCGCCACCGACACGGCGCACCTGGCCGACCGCCGCCTCGGCGAGCTGTCCGGGGGGGAGCGCCGGCGCGTCCTGGTGGCCCGCGCCCTCGCCCAGGAGGCTCCCCTGCTGGTGCTCGACGAGCCGACGACCGGGCTCGACGCCGGCCATGCCTGCGAACTGATCGCCCTGCTCGCCGGGCTCGCCGCGGAGGGCAGGGGCGTCGTCGCCTCGCTCCACGACCTCTTCCTGGCGGGCCGTGGTCCCTCCCGCGCGGTACTGCTCGCAGGGGGCAGGGTGGTCGACGAAGGCGATCCGCTGCGGGTGCTCACCGGCGAGGCGGCGTGCCGGGCCTTCGGCATCCCGTTCGTGGCGGGACCCGGGGGGAGCGTCGTGCCGGCGCCGGGTGCGGTTCCGCGCCGGGGGAGTCAGTCGCCACAGGGCGAGTGATCGTCGAACCCGTCCCGGGGATCCGGGTGCCCGGTGCCCGATCCCCAGCTTCCCCGTCCCCGTGGGCCGTGGGCGCGGACGAGGACGTAGAGGGCCTCGCCTGGCGCCGGTTCTTCGGGAACGTCCGCCGGCGGGGCGTCCAGGTCCTCCGCGAGGCAGGAGGCATCTTCCCAGGGGGACCCGGCCGCCAGGTCGCCGACGTTTCCGAGCAGGACGTCGTAGACGATGCCGTCGCCGAGGCGCGGCTCCTGGTCGGCGAAGTCGAGCGTGCGCTTGTCCGCCCGGAACGCCACCTCGGCCACGACGTCGTAATCGAAGGCCGGTTCGACCTCGACGTAGACGTCCTCCTCGCCGGTACCCGCCCGCAGGTCGGGCCAGAGGGGGACGATCTTCCCGTGGCCGGCGGCGAGCCCGGTGTAGTCCCCGAGGAAGCCGGTGAGGGAACCGTCGGACGCCACGTCGGTAACCCGGAGGTTCCGGTCGAAGGTGACCCCGCCGTCCCGGCTGGTCGCGACGTAGACGTGGTAACGGGAGTCGCCCCGGTCGCGGTGGTCGATCCACGAGACGTGGACGAGCCCCTTCTCGTCGACCGCGAGCCACGGGAAGTACTGGTCGCGCCCGTTGCCCACCGGGTCGTCGTTGACGCGGACCGGCTCCGACCAGGTCTGGCCGTGGTCGGTCGAGCGGGAGAGGAGGATGTCGGCATCGCCGTTCCGCCCGTCCGCCCAGGCGACGTAGACCGTCCCGTCGTGGGGGCCCCCGGAGATGTCGACCCCGGCGGTCGGGAAGGAGTTCCGCCGGTAGTGGGGACCGTTGCCGATCTCCTGGATCGTGGCCACCGTCGCCGGGCTCGACCAGGTGGCGCCCCCGCTGGTCGACCGGGCGAACTCGATCTTCCCGGAGCCCTTCCAGAAGACGTAGACCTCGCCGTCCCGGCCGGGGGCCGGAACGGAGCCCTGCACCCCGTACGACGAGGACACGTTGTGGGCGTTCGTCCACGTCCTCCCGTGATCGTCGGAGGTCATCACCCGGATCGGTCCGCCGAAGGGACTCGTGAAGTACGTCCAGGAGATGTAGACCCGGTTCGCGTAGGCTCCCTCCGCCCGGGCGCAGGCGATGTACGGCTTGTCGGCGAACGGGGTGCCATCGGACTCCATGACGACGCCGGGCTCCTTCCACGTGTCGCCGCCGTCGGTGGAGCGTGACACGACGAGACGGTGGGGGGCGAACGATCCGTCGTAGTCGAGGTAGCCGAAGACCGCCGTGCCGTCGGCGCAGAACGCGACGGTGGGGTCTCCCTGGTTCGCGTACTTCGCGTGCGGGATCGTGCCGTCGGCCCAGGTCACGCCGCCGTCGTGGGTCACGTAGTACCCGGCGGCCCAGTGACCGAGCCGCGCGTCGTTCGCGCCGCCCACCAGGTTGTTCCCGTCGAGCGGATTGATCGCGATCGTCGTCTCGTTCTGGTCCCGTCCGCTGCTGTCCCGGTTCGCCCGGACGTTGGTGCCGGTGTCCTCGGCCAGGGCGCCGACCGGGGTGGACGGCGGATCGAAGGTGCGGATCGGCCGACCGTCGGGAATGTCCTCCGTCGCTCCCGTCTCTCCGCGGTTCGCTCCAGGGGCCGGTGGCGGGACCGGTGTCTCACCCGCCGAGGCAGGTCCGGCGGTGGGCAGTCCGGCGCATCCGGAGAACAGCAGGGTGGCAAGGGAAAGGGCGGAAAGAAGCGAGGCGAACCGAAGGTGGTAGGTGGCCATGCAGCGTCCCCGTGGCGCGCGCGGCGCCGCGCCGGACACCCTCCCCGGGTCCGGCGGCGGTCGTGGCGACCCGAAAGGTACGACGGGGACGGGTGGACTGCAGGAGACGTTGCGGCGGCCCGGTTCTACCGGCGATGCTTCAGGCGCGGGCGGTCGGGGAGAACCACTTGATCTCCCGCTCGACATCCCGCGACAGGCCGTCGATCACCTCCTCCCAGTCGATCTCCCCCCGCTCGAGGATCGAGTCCGCGATCCGGCGTGCGGCGTGCTTGCCCAGCCGGTCGAGGAACTCTTCGTTCTCGAGCATCCACTTCTGGAAGGACACGACGCGCGGTTCCATGCGCTCTCCCTGCGGCTTCCGACGCCGGGAGCCATCTTAGCGCAACTCGGGAGCGAGGGAACGCCGTTTTCCGGCAAAAAAAGAGGGTGTTCCCCGCGATGTTGCCGCCCTCGTTCCCCCTTGTCCGGTTTGGCGCGGGAGCGATGCAGCATCGTTGCCCTTCCGGGAGGCGGAGGAGAGGCGCGAGCCTGGTACCGTGCGCTCGGCATCGGAGAGACGCTGCCTTGCCGGGTGCTTCGAAGTTACGGCTCGCTCCTCGACGGGATGGCGGCCATGACCGGGAGGCACCCCGAGGAGGTACGGCCCCATGACCAGGCGTCTTTCCACTGGTTTCCTCGTCCTCGTCTCCGTCGTCCTGTTCGCCCTCTTCGCCGCCACGTTGCCGGGGTTCGGCCAGGAAGGCGCGACCCACGCGGGATGCGAGGCGCTCGCGTGCGTCCAGCTCCCCGAGGACCGGGACTGCCCGGTGCGCTGGGTGTCCCTGCCGGTCGGCCAGCCCGAGCAGCCGGTCCGTTCGGCGGAGGAGATCGCCGACGCGATCCCCCACGTCGTCCGCGTGACGAAGAAGTTCCCGGACGACGGGTACTGCACGTCCTACACGTGGGACACGGGAAGCGGCGTGTGCTCCGCGGATCCCCCCGGTTGCGCGGTTCCGGAGCCCGGGGCCGACCGGTGCGGCAGCTCATGCTTCTGCATCGATCCCGGCGAGGGCGTCGAGATCGAGCAGGATCCCCCGGTTCCCTTCCAGCTCTACGGGACGGACGGCGAGGTCGAGTGGGTCCTGCAGCCGAACCGGTTCTACCTGGTGGCGGTTCCGATCGGCGTCCGCGGCCTGCGCGCCCATCACCTGTTCAAGGCGTTCGAGGAGTGCACGGTCGACCACGTCAGCAGGCTGGCCTGTGACGGGAGCATGGTCGACTGGCAGCCCGGGATGGGCCGGGAGAGCGACTTCGAACTGGTTCCCGGGGAGGCGTACGGCGTGTGGACCGCGGACGTCGACTGCGTCGCCCATGGTTCCTTCTCGCCGGTCGCCACGCACGTTCCCCGCGGGTGCAACGGCACCGCCTACGTCGTGAGGGGGGAGGGCTTCGGTGGTGGATACGGCTGGGCCGTCGACACGAGGTACACGCGGCCGTACACGGGGCTCCAGGACGCCGAGGCAGAGGACCCGAACGCGCCGGGGGCCGGGCCGGGAGCGCCGCCCGCCGCCGAGGTCCAGGCGCTCGTCGAGGACATCGATGCGCAGCGCGTCCCCGAGGTCGCGGCCCAGGTGGACCGGACCGCGCCGGAGGGGGACCGGTTGTGCGTTCTCGGGACCGGTGACCATCCCGTGCTGTGGGTCTCGCCCTTCGGGCTGCCGCCAGGGGAGGGGTGCGGCGTCAACGACGGCGGACCGTGCGACCTGGAGGGGGCGAAGATCGAGATGCTGCCGTTCCCCGCCCCCGTCGTCTGGCTCGACAAGCGGTACGTGCACTGGACGGACACGGCCGACACCTACGACGTGGTCTACGGGAAGATCCTTCCGCTGCGCCGGGGGGACGGCTTCCCCGCGGCGACGGAAGGGTGCCTCGAGGACGACACCCGCGAAACGCAGACGCTCCACGACTGGCTGGAGGACGTGGAGCCGGGGATCGACGGGTACTGGTTCCTGGTGCGCGCGGCGAACGCGTGGAACGTCGGTCTCTACGAGCAGGGCGCAGAGACCGGTCTCTTCGGTTCCCGCGACCCGGGGATCCAGGCCTCCGGCGCCGATTGCCCGTAGCCTGCGGCGCTCCGCCGGACGGCGGGGGCATGCGGTACGGCACGCTGCGACAACCGATTCGACCGTAGGGGCGCAGCGTGCTGCGCCCGTGTCGCCCGAAGGGCGACCATCATGGCGGTGCTTCGCACCGCACGGGTCCAGCACGCTGGACCCCTACGGGTCGAGCACCACGAGGAGGTGTAGAGGCGCAGCGTGCTGCGCCCGTGTCGCCCGAACGGCGACCATCGTGGCGGT
>JAMOQA010000579.1 GCA_027064265.1 Acidobacteriota bacterium | reverse complement strand
GAAGAGACCGGCGGCCGTCCGCACCGCCCGGTGCTCCTCGATGACGCCGGTGTACTGCACCGGCATCTCGAACCCGGCGAACGGGACCATCCGGGCACCGAGGGCGACGTGGCGGTCGTGGAGCGGGGTCTTCCTGAGGGGAGTGGCCCCTCCCTCCGGCTGGCTCATCGGGTTCCTCCCGGGCGTGGCGGGTGCGGGTGGGGGTCGCCCGCGCACCGGGCGACGCTGGCCCGGCGGAGCCCGCGGGGCGCGGTGCCCGCGGCGGCGCCGGGGCGCGATCCTAGCACCTTCGCCCGGGCGGTTCACCATGCCCCCCGCCCCCGGCGCGCCCCCGCCCCGGGCCCCGGCAACGCCCGCTCGAGGACCCGGATGCCACCGGCGATCTCCCGCAGCGCGGAGGGGGCCACCGCCCCCTCGGAAGCGAGCACCTCGAGGAGGAACCGGCACCCGGCGAGCCCTTCCCTGGCCCGGACCGCCCCGGGTCCTTCTCCGCCTCCCTCGTCCGCGATCGCCAGGGCCTCGCCGGCGGCGAGCACCCGGCCGACCAGCCGCTCCCCCGCGGCGCGCAGGTGGGGACGCTCGAGGGCCTCCACCTCGAGACCGATGCGGCGCGCGAGGCGCAGGGCGAGGCGGCGCGGATCCCGCCCCGGGGCGGCACGCGCGTTCACTCCAGCACCCATGCCCACCTCCCCCGGTCGAAGCACCACGCGCGCACCCGGGCCGTCGCCCCGGTGACGACGACGGCGCACAGGGCATCCTTCCCGTCGGTCAGGAACACCGAGCCCGGCGTGGCGTGCCCCTCGGGGTCGAGGACCACCATCCGGGCCCGCCCGAAGCGAACCGCCGGGTCTCCCGGCCCGAGGACCCGCCGGGACGGGGGCAGGTCCGGCACGCCTTCCCACGGGGGCCGCCCGACCCGCACGCCGGGGAACTCCCGGGCCAGGGTGCTCGGGCCGTCCTCCACCGGGTCGGTGCCGTCCTCCACGTCCCGCCGGGAGACCCCGTCGCCGTCGCCGTCCCGGGCGACCCGCAGCGGCTCGTCCCCGTCGGCCACGGCGGGGAAGACGAGGGCCCGGTCCCGCCCGTCGGCCCGGGCCGCCAGGGACAGCAGCCGCACCCGCCCGGCGAGGGCCCTGGCCGCGCCCGAGACCGCCCGGGCCCGCGCCGCCGGGGCGAGGGAGGCGCCCCCCGCCACCGCGCCGACCCCGACGAGGGCGAGGACGACCAGCAGTTCCGGCAGGGTGGCGCCCCGCGCGGGACGGCTCACCGCCCCTTCCCCGGCGCGGGGGCCGCCGCTCCCGCCGGCCCGACGGTGACCCGCCCGCGGAGCCGCTCGAGGAGCTTCGGGCCGATCCCGCGGACCGCGAGGAGGTCCTCCACCCGCCGGAAGGGACCCGCCTTCCGCCGGAACTCGACGATCCGCCGGGCGAGGGCCGGCCCGATCCGCGGGAGCGCCTGCAGCTCCTCGACCCCCGCGGTGTTGACGTTCACCCGGTGGACCCCGGCGCCCCCGCCCGCCGTGCCGGCCGGCGATTTTCCCGCGGCCCCCGCCGGCAGGACCGCCGCGACCAGCAGGGCGGCCAGGAGCGCCAGCACCGCGGGCCCCCTTCCGCCTCGTCGCCTCCCACCGGGGCGCGGGACGTGCCTCGTGCTCGTTGCGCGCATCGCTCTTTCCTCCTTTCCGCGGGCGCGATGGCCCGCGGTCGGGAGAAGAGCAAGGGCCGTGCCCGCGGACGGCGCTCGCCGGAAGCGCGCGCGGAACGGGCGGATGGAGCGGCAGGAACCGGGGGACGGTCACGGCGAGACCGTCCGGCGGCGGACAGGTGTCCGGACAGGTCAGGACGAAACGGATGCCTGCCGTTCCCCGGCGGCGGGCGCGGCGGGCCAGGTGAAGGTGAAGCGGGCTCCCTCGCCCGGGCGGCTGTCGACGGCGATCCAGCCGCCGTGGCGCTCGACCAGGCTCTTGACCGTGGCGAGACCGATCCCCGAGCCGGGAACGCCGGCGGAGGTCCGCCCCCGCCAGAACCGCTCGAAGATCCGTTCCCGCTCGTCCTCGGGGATGCCCGGCCCGGTGTCGGCCACGGAGACCTCGAGGAACCCGGGCGCCGGGCCCTGGCGCACCGCGACCTCGACCCGGCCGCCCTCCCGGTTGAACTTGATCGCGTTGCCGACCAGGTTGTCGAGCACCCGCTCGAACCCGTCCCGCTCGGCGAGCACCCGGGCCCCCGGCGCCTCGAGGCGGACCGCCAGCTCGACCCTCTTCGCCCGGGCCGCCCCCTGGTGCCGCTCGACGATCCCCCGGACCACCGGCTCGACCTCGACCTCCTCGAGTTCGGGCTCGCCGCCCCGGTCGGCCCGGGCGAGGGCGAGCAGGTTCTCGATCATCTCGACCATCCGGTCGACGTTCCGGAGCGTGACCTCGAGCCCCCGGCGCTGCTCCTCGTTGATCTTCCCGAGCCTGCCCTCGAGGATCATCTGGGTGTAGCCACGGATCGAGACCAGGGGCGTCTGGAGCTCGTGGCTGATCTCGCCGAACAGCTCGGTCCGCTCCCGCTCCCGCTCCTCGAGGCTGCGCTTCGCCCGGGCCAGCTCCTCGACCCGGCGCTCCAGTTCCCGGTGGACCCGGGCCAGCTCCTCGTAGGCTTCCTGGAGCCGCTCCCGGGAGCGGACGGCCTCTCCCGCGTCCTCCTCGAGGCGCCGGGCCGTCTCCCGGAAGCGGGTGACGTCCCGCAGGACGACCAGCCGGCCGACCTCTCCCTCACCCTCCCGCACCGGCAGGACCGCGACCTCCACGTGGCGCACCGGCTCCTCCCGGGTCTCGAGGACGACCGGTCCCCCCGCCTCCCCCTCCCGCAGCAGCGCGAGGAGCGCCTCCGGGTCGGTGAACCGGGCCGCGGCCCGGGCGGCGAAGGCCGCGAGGTCGAGGCCGGTCAGCTCCTCCCGGGGAACGCCGAGCAGCTCCGCCGCCCGGCGGCCGGCCGCCGCCACCCGGAACCCCGCTCCCGCCGGGGCCAGCAGGACCAGGCCGTCGTCCGCCGCGTCGAGGACCGCGAGGAGCCGCGCCTCCCGGGCCCCCGCCCGGCGGAGCGCCCGCTCCTCCCGGGCGAGGTCCGCGAGGACCAGGGCGACCGCGGGAGGATCGCCCGGGAGCGGCACCGGGGTCACCTCCACCGGCCGCCCGGGCCGACCGTCCGGGCCGAGGAACCGGGCCCGGAACGGGGCCGCGCGCTCCCCCCGTTCCGCCCGGGCGACCCGGTCGAGGGCGAGGAGCAGCTCCTCCGTCGCCAGCAGGTCCCGGAGCGGACGGCCGGCGGGCTCGGCCCCCAGGAGCTTCCGCGCCGCCGGGTTCGCTTCCCGGACCGTGCCCCCCGCCACCACCAGGACGCCCGCCGGCAACCCCTCGACGAGGGCGTGGGCCCGCTCCCGGGCGAGGTCCTTCCCGTCTTCCCCCTCCAGGGGTTCGACCAGGAGCGCCACCCGTTCCGGGCGCCCGGGAATCTCGGCCCCCCGCAGGCGCACCGGCAGCTCGCCGTCCCCGGGGCGCCGCAGTCTCACCCGGACCTCGAAGCCCTTCTCGCGGGTCTCCCGGTCGACCAGCCGGACGGCGAGCTCCCGGTACCCCTCCGGGTCGACCAGGGTCTCCAGCTTCCGTCCCTCGAGGTCGATCGGCCGCTCCCCGAGCAGGTGCGCCAGGTTCTCGCCCACGGAGAGCAGGACCAGGTCCTGGTCGACCACGGCGACCCCGAGCCGCGGGCAGGCCTCGACCGCCTCCCCGAGGAGCGCCCCCTTCCGCTCCGCCCGGTGGACCCGGTCGCGCACTTCCCGGGCGAGGTCGAGGAGCAGGCGGGCGGCCGGCGCGGCGGGATCGTCGTCGGGCACGTCGATCTCCGGGATTCCCCGCCCGGTGACGAGCTGGCGCAGGCCCCGCTCGACCTCCCGCCAGCCGCCGGGAACGGCCCCCCGCCCGAGGCGCCAGCCCACCCAGCCGGCGACCGCGACGAGCGCCACGGCGAGGACCGCGGGCGCCGCGAGGACCAGCAGTTCCTGCGCGCCGATCACGCTCCCTCCCCGGGGCGCCGCGGCCCGGGCGGCCCCTCCGGCGCGAACAGGTACCCCTGTCCCCACCGGGCGCCGCAGTCGAGGAGGGCGTCCCGCTCCTCCTCGCTCTCGACCCGCTCGGCGACGAGGCGCGCCTCCGCCCGCTCGGCGAGGCGCACGAGGGAGCGGAGCAGCTCCCGCTGGAGCTGGTTCCCGGCGAGTCCCCGGGCCAGTCCCAGGTCGAACTTGAGGAAGTCGGGGCGCAGCCGCTCGACCAGCGCGATCGAGCGGGGGGACGAGCCGACGTCGTCGAGAGAGAACCGGTAGCCGACGGCCCGCAGCCGGGCGACGGTCTCCCGCCACGTCTCCGGGTCGCCCGAGAGTTCCCCTTCCGCCACCTCCAGGACGACCCGCGAGGGCTCGAGCCCGGCCCGCTCCAGGGTCTCCCGGGTCTCCCGGGACTCCCAGTCCGGGTCGGCCAGGTTCTCCGCCGACGTGTTGAGGAACAGGAGCTCCGGGGGTTCCCGTCCCGCCAGCGCCTCCAGGGTGCGCCTCCGGGCCAGCCGGTCCAGGTCGCCGGCGAGACCCGCCTCCCGCCCGAGGGCGAACAGCACCCGCGGGAGCCGCAGGACCGAGCCGTCGGGACCCCTCGCGTACGCCTCGAGGCCCCGGGCCTCGCCGCTCGCCAGGTCGACCACCGGCTGGAAGACCGGGTGCAGGTCCCCCTCCCGGAGCAGCCGGTGGACCTCGGCGAGCCAGGCGAGCCGCTCGGTCTCCGCCGGCCGCTCGGCCAGGTCCCGGGCCTCCTCCACCGCGCGGTGGACCTGGCGCTCGAACCGCTGGAACGGCTGGTCCACCAGCATCGCCGCGCCGACCCGCACCCGGGCGGGGACGGCGAGGCGCCCGGCCTCCCCGGCAGCCAGCAGGACCTCGAGGTCCCGGGCGACCGCGTGGCCCAGCTCGGCGAGGCGGGCGGCGTCCAGGGGGTCGGTCTCCCGCCCCCCGGGGACGAAGACGACGAAGGCGTCGGTGAAGACCCCGGCCGTCGTCACCAGGGACCCCTCCGGGAGGACCTCCCCGACCATCTCCTGGAGCCGGTCGGCGATCTCCCGGGCGAGGGCGTCGGTGGTCTCCCACCCGTAGACGCTCTCGAGCAGGCGCCGCTCCCCGGGAACCACCCAGAGCACCCCGGCGAGGCCGGTCTCGTGGGTGAGGGCGCGGACCTGGTCGAAGAAGAGCGGGTAGGCGAACAGCCCGGTCGCCCGGTCCCGCAACGCGGCCTTGAGGCGCAGGTACGCCGTCCGGAGCCGGTGGAACTCGTCGCCCCGGGGCCCGGTCATCGCTGGTCCCCCGCCGGCCGCCCGAGCAGCTCCCCCACCCGGCGCAGCAGCGCCTCGGTGTCGAACGGCTTCGTGACG
>JAMOQA010000578.1 GCA_027064265.1 Acidobacteriota bacterium | reverse complement strand
TGCTGTCATCGAGGTGCTTCCGGCCACCGTCGAGGATCGTCCAGGTGGCCGGATCGGTGATCGCGGCGATCGAGAGTCCCGCTGGCTGGTCCGGGTCGATCGAAGCGAGCCACGCCTGCCACGCATCCAGGTCGGCGGGTTCGTCGACGACGTATCTTCCCGTCAGCCTGTCGGCAAGGCGCATCGTGAAGACGTAATCGGTTTCCTCAAAGGTACCCTTGCGCGTACCGCCGATGCCGACCTTGACGGTGTCGGGCAGTTCGATGCCGAACCACGGGCTGTGATCGATGTGGCCCGCGGGAAGTCCCTCGGCCAGGTCCGTGCTGTCAAGCCCGGCGAACAAGGCGCTGAGGTTGCCGCCACCCACACTGACGCAGTGACAGTCCTCGCAATCCTTCGGATGCGCCGGGCATTCGCAGCTGACATGGTGGCCGCAGCTGCTCGTGCACGGGCAGTGGCAGCGGGTCTAGCTCGACGCAGGTTCGTCCGCGAGAGCAGCAGGCATGGCCAGGCAGATCGCGGCGGCCAGAAAGGCGACGATTCGCAAGATCACCGGGCAGGGGACGCATTCCCTCTTCTTCACGGGATCCTCCTTTTCCGCGCCCGCCGCCCGGCTGGCCCGGCCGGGGGCGGGCGCCGTGTCGTGGAATCCCCGGGGACGTCTGGATGGTACGTTGCCGGGGGAAGATGGGAAGTGGAACTTCCGACGAAGTTCGCTCGCCGCCGGGCGATTCCCGGTGCGCGGCCGTGCCGGGGTCCTCCCGGACCCGGGACGCGGCCCGTCCGGGAGCGGTCGGCCTTCCGTCCGTTCCCGGTCGAGGGGCCGACCGGAAATGGGCGGCAGTCATTCGGCAGCGGGGTCCGTCGATGGTGCCTGCCGGGGACGGGCCGGGAACGCCGCGGCCCGGCACGAACCCGGACGGAAACCGGGGGCGCCCGGTGGGCGCCCCCGGCGGGGTGGTCCCGGGAGACGTGGCTCAGCGCTGCTGCTGGAAGGCCGCGTGGCGCTCCTCGAGCTTCGGGTCGCGGAGCGTCTCCATGATGTACTCGGCGAACTGGTGGCTGGTCGCGCCGTTCGGGCGGCCGGTCATCACCAGCTTCTTCTCGTACTGGCCGCAGATGTCGAGGGCCATGTCCAGCTTCTTCCCGAGTTCCGGGTAGCCGATGTGGGAGAGCAGCATCGCCGCGGCGCGGATCATCGAGGACGGGTCGGCGTACTGGGCGCGCCCCTCCTTGACCATCCGCGGGGCGGAGCCGTGGATCGCCTCGAACATCGCGTAGCGCTTGCCGATGTTCGCGCTGCCGGCGGTGCCGACGCCGCCCTGGAACTCCGCCGCCTCGTCGGTGAGGATGTCGCCGTAGAGGTTCGGCAGGATCATCACCTGGAAGTCCCGGCGCCGCTTCTCGTCGACCAGCTTGGCGGTCATGATGTCGATGTACCAGTCGTCGGTCTCGATCTCCGGGTAGTCCTTCGCCACCTCCTGGCAGGCCCGGAGGAAGCGGCCGTCGGTGGTCTTGACCACGTTGGCCTTGGTGACGATCGTCACCCGCTTCTTGCCGTTCTTCTTCGCGAAGTCGAAGGCGAGGCGGGCGATCCGCTCGGCGCCCGGCTGGGTGACCAGGCGGAAGTCGATGGAGATGTCGTCACCGATGTCGATGCCGTCCGAGCCGAGGGCGTAGACGTCCTCGGTGTTCTCCCGGAAGAAGGTCCAGTCGATCCCCTGCTCGGGGACCCGGACCGGCCGCACGTTGGCGAACAGGTCGAGCTCCTTCCGCATCGCCACGTTGGCCGACTCGATGTTCGGCCACGGGTCGCCCTTGCGCGGGGTCGTGGTCGGGCCCTTGAGGGTGACGTGGCACTTCTTGACTTCCTCGAGGACGTCGTCCGGGATCGGCTTGCCGACCTCGGCGCGGCGCTCGATCGTCAGCCCCTCGATGTTGCGGATCTCGATCTTCCCGGAGGCGATCTCGTCCTTGAGGAGCTCGCGGAGCAGCCACTCCGATTCCTTGGCGATGTAGGGGCCGATGCCGTCCCCGCCGAGGATGCCGATGACGATCGGCTTGAGCTGCGAGTAGTCGATCCACTCGTCCTCGGCCTTGATCCGGGCGACCCGCTCGAACTGCTTCTCGAGCAGGCGTCCGAAGTGCTCCTTTGCGCGTTCGATCAGTTCCTGGCTCACGGTCTCGCCTCCAGCCGTGGCGCGGGCGTCACGGTTCGTCTGGGTGAAGGAAACGGGATCTCCGGATGGTTCGGGCGGGCATTATAGACGGTCCACCCGGCTTCTCCATGGAGAACGTTCGGTCAGGGAGTTTCCAGCCGGTCGGCGAGCCGGTCCGCCGCCCCCCGCCGGTCGGGCTTTCCCTCCCGCAGGGGGAGCTCGCCGACCAGCGCGACGCGCCGGGGGCGCCGGGAGGAGGGGAGCCGCCGGAGGGCCTCCCGCAGGCGGTCCCGGGCGAAGCCGGGCCCGGGAACGACCGCCGCGGCCAGCAGGGCCCCCCAGGTCTCGTCCGGGACCCCGAAGACCAGGGCCCCGGCCACCCCCGGCACCGCGAGGAGCGCCCCTTCCACCTCGGCGGGGTGGACCTTCTCGCCGCCGGTGACGATCGCGTCGTCGGCGCGCCCCAGGACGTGGACGTACCCCCGCGGATCGATCCGGCCGAGATCCGCCGTCGCGAGCCAGCCGTCCCCGGTCCACGGTTCCCGGTGTCGTCCCGGCGGCCAGTAGCCATCCATCAGCCCGGCCCCGGCGACCTCCAGCCGCCCGTCCCGCACCCGGACCCGGCGCCCCGGGAGGGCCGGGCCGGCCCCGTTCGCCGGGTCCGGCGGCGTGCCGGGGGGCACGGTGGCGACCTGGCCGAGGGTCTCGGTCATCCCCCAGGTGGGAAGCGCCGGCACCCCCCGCGCCGCCGCCTCCCGGAGGAGGGCCGGCGCCGCCGCCGCGCCCCCCAGGAGGATCGCCCGCAGGTGGGACGGGGGACGCCAGGCCGGCATCTCCCGGAAGAGGAGCGCGAGCTGGGCGGGGACCAGGGAGAGCAGGGTGATCCGCTCCTCCTCGAGCCATCGGGCCACCCGGGCCGGGTCGAACGGGGTGGGCCCCGGCACCGCGGGCCGGCCGGCGAGGAGGCAGCGCAGGATGATCGCCGCCCCCCCGGCCCGGGCCGGGGAGAGGAGGAGCCCCCAGCGGTCGTCCCCCCGCCAGCCGAGCCGGGCCGCGCTCGCCTCGGCCGCCTCCTCCACCGCCCGGCGGGAGAGCACCACCCCCTTCGGCGTCCCGGTCGTCCCCGAGGTGAACAGCACGAGCGCCGGCGGGCTCGACCCGGGAGGCAGGGGGTGCGCGGCGAGGAGCCGCTCCCGGCGCTCGCGTTCCTCCCGGGGGAGGCGGACGTCCAGGGGGGCCACCGGGACGCCGGCCTCCCAGGCCTCCCGGAACCGGTCGATCGTCGCCCGGTCGACCGCCGCGGGGAGGGGCCGGGCGTGGAGCGGGCGGCTCATGGAGGCAGCAACCGGCCGCCGGAGACCGGGGGGCAGGCCTCTCGCTCCGCGGGCAGGAGGAACGGGTGGGGGGCGAGGCCGCAGGGGAGCAGGTCCCCCGCGGCGAACGCCCCCGCCGCCGCCGCGCGGATCGCGACCGGTCCCTCGAGGGCGTGGGTGACCAGCACGCCCTTCCCGGCGGCCCGGGCCCGGGCGACCGCGGCCAGCAGGGGGAGGACCCCGCCGAGGAGCGCCGGCTTGAGCACCAGGACCGCGATCCCCGGCTCGGCGAGGGCGGCCGCGAGGAAGGCCGGGTCGGCGAGGGACTCGTCCGCCG
Source organism: Acidobacteriota bacterium (assembly GCA_027064265.1). GTDB lineage: Bacteria > Acidobacteriota > Polarisedimenticolia > J045 > J045 > JAMOQA01. The sequence goes on along the minus strand of JAMOQA010000578.1, from coordinate 1,672 downwards.
CGAGGGGCAGGGGGGCGCCCTCCCGGGCGAGGACGAGGAGGGCCGCGCCGCCCACCGGCTCCTCGACGAAGCGGACCGGCAGCCCGGCGAACCGCCCGAGGATCGCCGCCGCCTCCCCGGGGGGAAGGGCCCCGTTGGCGTCGAGGGAGAGCTCGCCCGCGCCCTCGAGCATCTCCGCTGCGGCGGCCGCCGCCGCCACCTCGTCCGCCAGCTTCCCCGGGGCCCCGATCTTCAGCTTGAAGGCCCGGATGCCGGCGGCGAGCCCCCGGGCGACCTCCTCCCGGACCGCCCCCGGGTCGTGGCCGGCGACCAGGGCGTGCAGGGGCAGGGGGGCCGGTTCCGCGGGCCCGCCCAGGTACCGGTGCAGGGGCAACCCGGCCCGCCGGGCGAGCAGGTCGAGCAGGGCGGTCTCCGCGGCGAAGCGGGCCGCCGGCGTGAGGAGAAGGTCGCCGAGGAGGCCGTCCACGGCAGGGGCGAGCTCCCGGGCCCGCTCCGCCGGGTCGCTTCCGTCCCGGGGAGACGGCGGTTCCGGCACGGCCACCGGCAGCCGTGCGAGGAGGGCGGAGAGCCCGGCGGCGGCCTCCTCCGGCGTCTCGGGGGACCAGCCCCGGAGGGGGGAGGCCTCCCCCTCTGCCGTGGTCCCCTCCCCGTCGCGCAGCTCGAGGATCACGCCCTCCCCGGGACGGAGGATCCCCGTCCCGGCGAGGAGGGCGCCCCGGTCCCCCGGGGGCCGCGGCGCCAGGGTTCCCGCGACGATCTCCGGCATCGTTCCCTCCCGTCTTCAGCCGAGGGCGATCCCCAGGGCGAGGAAGAGCCCGTGGGCGAGGGCGAGGCGTGCCGCCCGCCCGAGCAGGTCGATCCACTCCCGCGGCGTCCGCGCCCGGCGCACCCCGCGGGCGATGGCGAGCGCCCCGGGAGCGACGAGGAGGACGAGCCACGGTCCCGGCCCGGTCATGCCCCCGAGATGAAGGGCCGCCGGGACGCCGACGAAGGCGAGGAGCAGGAGGAGGAACACTTCGAGTTCTCCGCCGCGCCGTCCCAGGAGCACCTGGAGGGTGCGCTTGCCGGCCTTCCGGTCGGTCTCGAGGTCCCGCAGGTTGTTGACGGCGAGGAGCACCGTCGTCGTCGCCCCGGGACCGAGCCCGGCGACGAGGGCGGAGGGCCCCACCTTCCCGCAGGAGACGTACGCGGTGCCCGCCGTGGCGACCAGCCCGAAGAAGACCAGCACGAACAGGTCGCCGAGGCCGTGGTAGCCGAGGGGCCACGGCCCGCCGGTGTAGGCGAGGCCGGCGAGGATCGACAGGACGCCGATCGCCACCACCGGCCACCCCGCCGTCCACGCGAGGTAGAGCCCGCAGCAGGTCGCGAGGGCGAAGGCGACCGCCATTCCCGCGCGGACCTGCGCGGGGGTGAGCAGCCCTGCCGCCACCGCCCGCGGGGGGCCGACCCGCTCCCGGTCGGTGCCGCGGACCCCGTCCTGGACGTCGTTCGCCAGGTTGGTGCCGACCTGGATGAACAGGGCGCCCAGGAGGGCGGCCGCCACCGGGCCCGGCCGGAGGCAGCCCAGGTGGAACGCGCAGGCCGCCCCCACGGCCACCGGGGCGATGGCGGCGGTGAGCGTCCGGGGGCGGCAGGCGAGGACCCACGCCCCGGGACTGCCGGGGGCGGGGAG
>JAMOQA010000577.1 GCA_027064265.1 Acidobacteriota bacterium | reverse complement strand
GCCTCGCGGCGCACCGGGGCGGCGTGGTCGCCCTCGAGGCGCTGCGCGACCTGCTCGGGCTCGACGAGGTTCCCTACCGGGTCGAGGCGCTGGACGCGAGCCACGTCCAGGGGACCGAGCCCCGCGTCTCCCTCGTCGTCTTCGAGGGCGGCCGTCCGAAGAAGTCGGACTACCGGCTCTACCGTCCGCGCCGGGCCGATCCCGGTGACGACTACGCCGCCCTCGCCGAGGTGCTGGGCCGCCGCGTCCGGCGCCTCGTGCGGGAGGGGAAGCGCCTTCCCGATGCCGTGCTGGTCGACGGGGGGAAGGGGCAGCTCGCCGCCGCGGTCCGGGCGCTGGCGGAGGCCGGGGCCGCCGACCTGCCGGTGCTGTCCCTCGCGAAGCGGGATGAGGAGATCTTCCTCCCCGGTCGGCCGGAGCCGGTCCGGCTCGACCGGGGGGACCCGCTCCTCCACCTGCTCCAGCAGCTGCGGGACGAGGCCCACCGGTTCGCGCTCAGGGGCCATCGCCGGGCCCGTTCCCGGGCGGAGTTTCGGACGGCGCTGACCGAGATCCCGGGCATCGGGCCCGTCATCGCGAAGCGCCTGCTCGCCCAGTTCGGCTCGGTCGCGGGCGTGCGGGAAGCGCCCGAGGAGGCACTCGCGGCGGCGGTCGGGCCGGCGCGGGCGCGGCGCATCCGGGAGTGGTTCGCGGGGCGCGAGGGAGGCACCGAGACCTAGCCGAACTCCTCCCGGATCACGTCCCAGAACCTGGCGCTCTTCGTGAAGTGGAGGTCGTAGACGGGGACCCGCTCGCAGAAGCGGGCGACCAGCCGGGTCAGGCCCTCGTGGGGAACCCCCAGCTCGTGGACGAACGGCACGCTCGCCGACACCGTCGCCACCGCCCGGGCAGGGGAGAGCCGCTCCAGGCGGTCGTCAGGCGCCTGGCGCAGCCGGAACGCGCCGGCGATCGGCCAGGAGCCAGCGAGGCGCTGCTCGGGCGGAAAGACCATGTAGAACGGCACGGACCAGGCCAGCGGTTCGTCCCCCGAGACGTCGAGGAGGACCATGTCGTCGGAGAGGGCGTGCCGGGGCGCGGAGAACTCCGTCGCCGTCGACTTGCCGGCGCCGGAAGGGCCGAAGAAGAGGTGGACTTTCCCGTCGTCGAGGATGGCGGCGGTGTGCATCAGGAACTTCCCGCGTTCGATCACCTGGAGCTGGAACGCGACCCGCAGGAAGTTCTCCAACGACATGCTGAACCTGTCCCACGCCCGGGCGGTCAGCTCCAGTTGCCCCTCCCCCCGGTCCAGGTCGAGGAAGCCGTCCTGCCAGTGGGAGCGCACCCGGAACCGGCGGGGTCCCTCCCGCCGGATGTCGATCACCGTCATCTCGCCCGGGGGCGGAAGCGGGACGACGACCCTGTCATCGCCCTGCCGGCAACGGATCACGAGGTCGGCCGAACCACCGCTGCCGGGTTCCTCGGCGAAGGGGTGGTACTGCTCGCGGACGAACGGGTCCCACGGGGCGGGCAGGTCCTCGACCCGGACGCGCACGCCGCCCAGCTCCAGCTCGAAGGAGCTGGTTCCCTCGGGCACGGGCTGGCGCCAGTCCCGGTGGTCCCTGAGCCCCATTCCCGTTCCTCCACGTCCCGCGGCGACGCGGGCCGCGCAACCCGTAGGGGTCGAGCGTGCGAGGGCCCACCGGGCGAAGCCCGGCCATGGTTGGCGCCGCTTCGCGGCGCACGGGCGCAGCACGCTGCGCCCCTACGCCCGATTCTCCGTTGCGCTGGACCCGCGCGGTGCGGAGCACCGCCAGCTTCCACCACGGCGGAAGGGTACCGCGGAATCAGCGCAGGCGGCAGGCCCAGGAGCGGGGCGTGCGCGGTTCGAACGCCCGCACCCGGATCGGCACGTGGTGGGTGATGCCCCCCCTGCCGTCGGGCACCCGGATCCACGCGATGTCCGGGTTGCCGTTGGCCAGCCCGAACTCCTTTCCCCAGGTGAACCCGAGGGCCTCCATCGTCGCCCGGGTCATGTCGACGATCACCCCGGCCCGGCGGGGCGCCGGTCCGGGGCCGTAGTCGTTGACCCGGGCGATCACCCGCACGCCCGTCGGCCGGCCCTCGGCGTCGAGTCGCTCGATCTCCACCCAGCCGGTCCGGGCCTCGGGGACGCCCGCCGGCATCGCCACCGTGCGGCGCTCGTCCTCGAACACCTCGGGGCGCGGCCGGGGGCCGGTGATCGCCCGGAGCCGGCCGGAGAGGATCAGGTCGTGCCGGCCGAGGCGGCCCATCTTCATCAGCTCGCGGTAGGCGCTGGTCCGCCGGCGCACCGCCTTCCAGCGCCCTTCCACCAGTCGCTCGAACGTGTTCCCCGCGTCGGTCTCCAGGTAGAAGGTCGCGCGGCCCCGGTCCGGGTCGTAGGGGAAGTTCATTCCCGGGTGGATCCGGATCCGCCGCAGGGAGAAGTGGCTGAGCCGCGCGACCAGCCGGGTCCCGTCGGACGACGGGGCCTGGTCCCGCTCCGGGACCCACCGGCGGCTCGCCGGGTCGTAGACGACGATCTCCGCCTGGGAGGGCTCGAGGCCCGGGGGAAGGGCCATCTCGAGGCGGACCGGCCGGCGGAACGTGAGCCCCTCCGGCTGGAGGTCCAGGGCGTAACCGGTCGGGTCGGCCGGGTGGTCGACCAGCCAGCGGACCATCACGACCCGGCGGTCCCCGGGGAGCGCGTCCGGCGGGATCTCGAGCCGGGCGAGGCCGCCGGGGGCGACGATCGACGCTCCCTCGGCCGCCCGCACCGGGACGACGACCCGGTCGAGGGGCTCCATGTCGCCGAAGGTCGGCTCGTCGGCCCGGCCCGGCCGGGGCGTGGCGGACCGGGCGGCTTCCTGGCGGCGGGCGGGCGACCGCGGGCGGGAGCGGAGCAGCTTGAGCACCTGCGGACCGAAGACGAGGAGCGAAAGGAAGACGAGGGCCACGGCCAGCCCGACCGCGACCGGGACCTGCCACCGCTCGCGCGGTTTCCGGCTCACGTGGTCAATGTAGGTCCCGGCCCCGGGGTCGGACCACGCTGGCCGGGCCTCCCCCGGGGAGGCATGATGGTGCCCACCAGGCACGACGGGAGGGACGGTGGACCTCGACGCGTACCTCGAGGAACGGCGGGCGCTGGTCGAGCAGGCGCTGGAGGGTGCGCTGCCTCCGCGGCAGCCGGACCCGGGGCGCCTGGTCGAGGCGATGCGCTACACCCTGCTCCTGCCGGGCAAGCGGCTCCGGGGAATCGTCTGCCTCGCCGTGGCCGACCTGTTCGGGGGGAGGCAGGCCGACGTGCTGCCCCTGGCCGTCGCCGTCGAGATGGTCCACGCGGCCTCCCTGGTCCTCGACGACCTGCCGGCCTTCGACGACGCGACCCGCCGCCGGGGCGCCCCGGCGAACCACCTGGTCTTCGGGGAGGCGACGGCGATGCTCGCCGCCATCGGCCTCCTCTCCCGCGGGTTCGGCTACCTGGCGGAGCGGTGTCGCGCCCGCTGGATGGGGCGCGACGACGCGGTCGGGGCAGTCGCGGCGCTCGCCGAGGCGGTCGGCGAGGACGGGATGATCGCCGGGGAGGCCCTGGACCTGGCCGCCCGGGAGGCTTCTCCCGGCCTCGAGGACCTGGAGCGGATCCACGCGCTCAAGACCGGGAGCCTCTTCATCGCCTGCGCCGTCGAGGCGGCCCGGATCGCCGGGGCGGGGCCTGCGGAGCGGGCGGCCCTCCACGCTTACGCGAAGAACCTCGGCCTCGCCTTCCAGATCACCGACGACCTCCTCGACGCGGTGGGCGACCCGGAGACGATCGGCAAGGACACCGGCAAGGACCGGGGCGGGGCCAGCTTCGTCACCTACGCGGGCGTGGACGGGGCCCGCCGGCTGGCCGCCGACCTGGTGGAGACCGCGGTCCAGAGCCTCGCGCCCCTCGGGCGGGGGACCGAGGTGCTCGAGGCGATCGCCCGGTACGTGGGCGAGCGGGAGCGCTGACCGTGAGCGGACCGGGCGAACCCCGCGGGTACGACGCGGTTCGCGACGCCCTCCGGGAGAAGGGCTACCTGGAGACCCCCCTCGAGCGCCTCTTTCTCGGGACCGGCCGCGCCCCGTGGCAGCGGATCGTCCTCTCGGCCCTGCTGGCCGGCCTGATCGCCGGGCCGCTCCTCGCCGCCATCCTCGCCGCGGTCGTCGTCGCCGGGAGCCGGGGGCTGGTGCCCGCCTGGCCGGACGGCGTCCTCTACGGGGTTCTCTTCGCGCCGGTCCTCGGCGGCGTCGTCGCCCTGGGCGAGGCGGTGGCGGCCCTCGCGGTGCGCCTCGCCGGGCGGCTCCGGCCGGACCTCTCTCCCCGGCGCGCCTCCCTCGCCGCCGGGCTGGGGGCCGCCGGCCTCCTCGCCGCCTGGCTGGGCTCCTGGTGGGCCCTCCGGTCTCCCGGGGTGGCGCCCGGCGACCTCCTGGCGCTCCTCGCCCTGGTCCTGGGCGCCGGGATCACCGGCCGCATCGTGGCCGCCGCGACCCTGCCCGAAGCGATCGCGGCGGCGGGGCGGGAACCCCGCCGGCGCTCCCGCGCCTTCCTGCTGAGCGTCGGGCTCGCCCTCGTGCTCGCCGTCGTGGCCGCCGTCATCGCCTCCCTCGTCCCCGGCCACCCCCGGGGGGCGGCGATCGCCTTCGAGGACGGCGCCCCCACCCGGCTCGTCGTGATCGGGTGGGACGGCATCGGGCTGCGGGAGATGCGGGGCCTCCTCGAGCGCGAGGTGCCGGGGGCCACCGAGGTGCTCGGCGCCGGGCGGGTGGTCCCCGTCGATCCGGCCGGGGAAGGGGACCCGGTCTCCCTGTGGACCAGCGTCGCCACCGGGTGCCCGCCGTCGGTCCACGGGGTCCTCGGGGCGGGGATGCGGGGCCTGCAGGGAGCGCGAGCCCCCCTGGTGGGACGGGGCCTCGCCGCCGGGCCCCTGGACATCCTCTCCCGCCTCTGGCCCACGGTGGAGCGCCCGGTGCGCGCCGGCGTGCGCCGGGTGCCGGCCCTGTGGGAGTACACGGCCGACGCGGTGAAGACCGGGGTCGTCGGGTGGTGGGGGACGTGGCCCAGCGTCTCCCCGGGGAGGGCCGGCGGCTACGTGGTCTCCGACGGGGCGTTCGTCGCCGCGGCCCGGGGAAAGGGGCTCGCCGAGGCGGCATGGCCGTCCTCCTTCGGGAAGGAGCGGGCGCCGGGCTGGCTGCGCGCGGCGTCGGCGGCCGCCCGCGAGGTGTTCCCCGGGGAGGCGCGGGACCCCGCCCGGGACGCCCTGGCGGTCGACCGGTTCCACCTGGCCGCGGCCCGGGAGATCCTCCGCGACCCGGGCGTGCGGGCCCTGTTCCTCTACCTTCCCGGGCCGGACCTGGTGCGGGACGGGTACCGCCGGGCCGGACGCGACCCGTGGACGACCCTCGCCCGGCTGGAGGCCCTCGCACGGGCCGAGCTGCCGCTCCTTGCCGGGTTCGGGGAAGAAGGCACCCTGCTGGT
>JAMOQA010000576.1 GCA_027064265.1 Acidobacteriota bacterium | reverse complement strand
CTCCAGAAGGCGGACGAGCAGGCCCGGGCCGCCGCCGAGGAGGTCGCCCGGGAGCGGCTCCTCGCCTCGATGGCCACGTTGCGGGGCTCGGTGGTCGGCGAGGGGACGATCACCGTCGTCCGGCTGCCCAACGACGAGATGAAGGGGCGGGTGATCGGGCGCGAAGGAAGGAACATCCGCTCCCTCGAGCACGCGCTCGGCGTCGACCTGCTGGTCGACGACACCCCGGGGGCGATCCTGCTCTCGTCGTGGGACCCGCTGCGCCGCACGATCGCCGCCCGCGCCCTCGAGAAGCTGGTCGAGGACGGCCGGATCCACCCGGCGCGGATCGAGGAGATCGTGGAGAAGACCCGGGAGGAGACCGACGAGGTCGCCCGGGAGCGGGGCGAGAAGGTCGCCTACGACCTGGGCGTCACCCAGCTCCACGAGCGGCTGGTGCTGCTCCTCGGGCGCCTCTCGTTCTTCCACGACCACGGCCAGGACCTGCTGACCCGGTCCCGGGAGGTGGCCCTCCTCGCCGGCGACCTGGCGGCGGAACTGCGGATCGGGGGCGAGGCGCTGCGCCGGGCCGGGCTGCTCCACGAGATCGCCCGGGCCGACAAGGATCCGCCTCTCGCCCACGCGGCGATCGCCTCGGCGGACCTGGCGACCCGCTACGGCGAGCCCCCGGAGGTCACCGAGCCGATCCGGGCCCTCGCCCAGCCCCCCGACGCGCCGCGCACCCCCGAGGGGGTCGTTCTCGTCACGGCGCGCCGGGTCGTGCTCGGTCGCCCGGGCGCCCGCCGGGAGAACCTGGCGCGCCACATGGAGCGGCTGCGCCAGGTGGAGGAAATCGCCCTCGCCCGGGAGGGGATCGAGCGGGCGGTCGCCGTCCGGGCGGGACGCGAGCTTCGCGTCCACGTGCGGGCCGAGGACGTCTCCGACGAGCAGGCGATCCTCCTCGCCCGGGAGATCGCCCGGGAGATCACCGACCGGGTTGACTACCCGGACCAGGTGCGGGTGCTGGTGATCCGGGAGACCCGCGCCGTCAGCTACGCGGTCTGACCCGGCCATGCGGATCCTCGCCGTCGGCGACGTGGTGGGCCGCCCCGGGAGGCGGGCGATCGCCCGCTGGCTTCCCGGCCTCGTCGACGAGCACCAGCCCGACCTGGTGATCGTCAACGGCGAGAACCTCCGGGCGGGACGCGGCATCGACGCCCCCGGGCTCACCGACCTGTTCGATGCCGGGGCGGACGTGGTGACCACGGGGAACCACGTCTGGGCCCACCGCTCGGCGGAGAAGCTCCTCGAGGAGTTTCCCCGGGTCCTCCGCCCGGCGAACCTCCCGGAGCCCTGTCCCGGCCGGGGCGCGGTCGTCGTCCCCACCGAGGCGGGCGTCCGGGTCGCGGTGATCAACCTGCTCGGGAGGGTCTTCATGACCCCGTGCGACTGCCCGTTTCGCACGGCGGACCGGCTCCTCGAACGCCTCGGGCGCGAAGCGGACGTGGTCGTCGTCGACTTCCACGCCGAGGCGACCTCGGAGAAGAAGGCCCTCGCCCTCCACCTGGACGGGCGGGTGGCGGCGGTCTTCGGCACCCACACCCACGTGCCGACCGCCGACGCCCAGGTGCTTCCCGGCGGGACCGGCTTCCTGACCGACCTCGGGATGACCGGGCCCCACGACTCGGTGATCGGCCTCGACTCCGAGGTCGCCCTCCGGCGGTTCCTCGCCGCGCGGCCGGTTCCCCAGGCGGTGGCCGAGGGGGGGCTCGGCCTCCACGGGGCGGTGTTCGAGATCGACGAGGGTTCGGGGCGCTCCACCGAGGTGGTGCGGGTGGCCCGGGGGGGCGGCGGCCGATGAACCGCCACCGGCCGGATCCCGGCGATGCGCCGGAGGCCCGCCCGGGGAGCCGGCTCGCGCCACTTTCCGTGGGCGACCTCAACCGGGCGGCGGACGCCGTCCTGGCAGACGCGATCGGACCGGTCTGGGTCCGGGGCGAGCTGGTCCGCTTTCTCGCCCACCGGAGCGGGCACTGGTACTTCACCCTGACGGACGGCCGGGCCTCGGTCTCCTGCGCGATGTTCCGGGGGCGCAACCGGCGGGTCCCCTTCGAGCCGCGGGACGGCCTCGAGGTGGTCGTCCTGGCGGTGCCCGGGGTCTACGAGCCCCAGGGGCGCTACCAGCTGGTGGTCGAGGCGATGGAACCCCTCGGGGCCGGGGCCGCGGCCCTCGCCCTCGAGCAGCTGCGCCGCAGGCTCGCCGCGGAGGGTCTCTTCGACCCGGGGCGGAAGCGCCCCCTGCCCCTCCTGCCCCGCACGATCGGTGTCGTCACCTCGGCCGACGGGGCGGCCCTGCGGGACGTGCTGCGGGTGCTGCGGCGCCGCTTCGCCGGGGTGCGGGTCGTCCTCGCGCCGGCGACGGTGCAGGGGAAGGACGCGCCTGCCGAGATCGCCGCGGCCCTCGCCCGGCTCGACCGCCACGGGCCGGACGTCATCCTGCTGGTCCGCGGGGGCGGCGCCCGGGAGGACCTGGCCGCTTTCGACGACGAGCGGGTGGTCCGGGCGGTCGCCACCTGCGAGACGCCGGTCGTCACCGGGATCGGCCACGAGATCGACACCACCCTGGCGGACCTGGCCGCGGACGTGCGGGCGCCGACCCCGTCCGCCGCGGCGGAGATCGTCGTCCGGGAACGGGAGGAACTCCTCGGGCGGGTCCGCTCCCTCCGGGACCGCCTCGCCCGGGCGGCGCGCCACCGGCTGGCGGCGCTGCGGGGGCGCGTCCGGGAGCTGGTCGCCGCCCGGGGACTGCGGGCCTTCCCCGTGCGGCTCCAGCGCCTCCTGGGACACGTGGCGGAACTCGACCGCCGCCTCGAGGCCCGGGTGCGCAGCCTGCTCGGCGACCGGCGGCGGCGTCTCGCGGGCCTCGCCGGGCGGCTGTCGCCCCGGGCCCTCGCCGCCCGGCTCGCCGAGCGGCGGTCCCGGGTGCGGGCGGTGCGGGAGGCCCTCGCGGCCGCGGCGCGGGCGGGGATCGAGGCCCGCCGGGCACGCCTCGGGCGGCTGGCCGCCCGCCTCGAGGGGATGTCCCCCCTGCGGGTCCTCGCCCGCGGCTACGCCCTGGTGACCAGGGACGGGCCCCGGGGCCCGCTGGTGACCGACGCCGCCTCTCTCGGCCCGGGGGACGCCGTCCACGTCCGCCTGGCGCGGGGGGCGTTCGACGCGAAGGTGCTCGAGACCCACGCCGGCGAGGGGCCCCCTCCCGGCACGGAGAACGACCGATGACCAGGAAGAGGGACACCGGGAAGGACGAGCCGAACTTCGAGCGGGACCTCGCCCGTCTCGAGGAGATCGTCCAGGAACTCGAGGAGGGAGACCGGCCCCTCGAGGAGAGCCTGCGCCTGTTCGAGGAAGGGATCGGCCTCGCCCGCCGCCTCGAGGGCCGTCTCACCGAGGCGGAGCAGCGGGTCGAGATGCTGGTCCGGGCCGCGGACGGCGGCGACGAGACCGTGCCGTTCGAGCTGCCGGAGGACGGACCGTGACCGCCGGAAACCCGGAGGCCCTCCTCGACGGGTGGCGCGCGCGGGTCGACGGCTACCTGGCGGCGCGCCTCGCCTCCCCCGCGGGGGACGGCAGCCCCGAGCTCCTCGAGGCGATGCGCTACGCGGTCCTCGGGGGCGGCAAGCGCCTCCGTCCCCTCTTCGTGCTCGCCGCGGCCCGGGCCGCGGGGGGCGACCCGGACGCCGCCCTGCCGTTCGCGGCCGCCGTCGAGATGATCCACGCCTACAGCCTGGTCCACGACGACCTGCCGGCGATGGACGACGACGAGCTGCGCCGCGGCCGGCCGACCGTCCACGTGGTCCACGGGGAGGCGATGGCGATCCTCGCGGGGGACGCCCTCCAGGCCCTCGCCTTCGAGACCCTGGCGGAGGCTCCCCTTCCCCCGGAGCGGGTCGTGGCGGGGCTGCGCACCCTCGGCCGGGCGGCGGGAGCCCTCGGGATGGCGGGGGGCCAGGCCCTCGACCTGCTCTCGGAGGGCCAGCCGGCCACCGAGGACCTGGTCGCCCGGATCGACCGGCTGAAGACCGGCGCCCTGATCGCCGCCTCGTTCCGCCTCGGGGCCGAGGCCGCCGGCGCCCCGCGGGAGCTGGCCGGCCGGCTCGAGGCGGCGGGGCGGGCGGCCGGGCTCGCCTTCCAGGTCCAGGACGACATCCTGGACGCCACCGCGTCGACGGAACAGCTTGGCAAGACCGCGGGCAAGGACGCGGTCCAGGAGAAGGCGACCTGGGTCGCCGCGGTCGGCCTCGCCGAGGCGCGGCGCCGGGCGGCCGAGGCGTTCGCCGAGACCCGGGAACTGCTCGGTCCCCTGGGCCCGGCCGCCGAGCCGCTCCGGCGCCTCGTCGCCCGGGTGGAGGCACGGTCGTCGTGAGTCCCCGCGGCGGCGGGAAGGTCCGCCTCGACCAGGCGGTCGTCGCCGCGGGCCTCGCCCCGTCCCGGGAGAAGGCGCGGGCCCTCGTCCTCGCGGGGCGGGTACTGGTGGACGGGACCCGGGTGGACAAGCCCGGGCGGGACGTGCCGGCGGACGCGCGGATCGAGCTCCTGCCCGGGAAGCGCCCGTTCGCGTCCCGCGCTGGCGAGAAGCTGGCCCCCGTCCTCGACCGGCTGCGACTCGACGTCACCGGCCTGCGGTGCCTCGACGTCGGGGCCTCCACCGGCGGATTCACCGACGTGCTCCTCCGCCGCGGGGCGGCCCACGTGACCGCGGTCGACGTCGGGCGGGGTCTGCTCGACCAGCGCCTCAGGGAGGACCCGCGGGTGCGCTCCCTCGAGGGGGTGAACGCGCGGTACCTCCGCGCGGAGGAGGTGGACCCGCCCTACGACCTCCTGGTCGCCGACGTCAGCTTCATCTCCCTCACCCTCGTCCTCCCGGCGGTCCTGCCGCTGGTCGGCCCCGGCGGCCGGGCCCTCGTCCTGGTCAAGCCCCAGTTCGAGGCCGGCAGGAAGGAAGTCTCCCGCGGCCGGGGGGTGGTGCGGGATCCCGCCGTGCGCGAGGCCGCCGTCCGCCGGGTCGCGGACTTTCTCGCCGACGCCGGATGGGGCATCCTTGCGGTCCAGGCCTCCCCCCTCCCCGGCCCCCGGGGGAACCGGGAGGTGTTCCTCCTGGCGGCGCACGGCCCGGGCCTTCCGCCGGACGAGCGCGACCGGGCGATCGCCGCGGAGGTGGGCCGGGATCGCGCCCCGGATCCCGGCGATGAGAGGACCCGATGAGCGGGAACCGGATCGAGGCGGTGGCGGTCTTCTCGAAGCCGCACCCGGACGCGCCGGCGGTCCTGCGGCGCATCGCCCGTGCCCTCGAGCGGCACGGGACGCGGATGATCCCCGACGGGACGACCGCCGAGGCCCTGGGGCTCGACCCCGCCGCCGGCGTCTCCCGGGAAGAGGCGGCGGCGAGCGCCGGCCTCGTCGTCTCGGTGGGGGGCGACGGCACGCTCCTTTCCGCCGCCCGTTCCGTCGGGGAACGGGAGGTCCCGATCCTCGGGGTCAACCTGGGGAGCCTCGGGTTCCTGACCGAGACCCGGTG
>JAMOQA010000575.1 GCA_027064265.1 Acidobacteriota bacterium | reverse complement strand
GGCGATCGAGCCCGACCTCCTCGAGCTGGAACGGGCCGGGGGACAGGTCTCCACCGACCTGGTCAACCGCGTGTTCCGGGCGATCCACAGCATCAAGGGAGGTTTCGGCTTCTTCGGCGTGCGCCCGATCGAGACGCTCACCCACGTGATGGAGAGCGTCCTGATGAAGGTGCGCGACGGGGAGCTGGCCGCGACGCCGGAGATGATCGACGCGCTCCTCACCGGGGTCGACCGGGTCCGCGAGATGCTCGAGGACCTGGAGCGGGCCGACCAGGTGGACGCGGCTCCGGTCGTCGAGAGCCTGCGGCGGATCCTCGAGGGGGAGGCGGGGCCGCCGGGGACGGACGAGAAGAAGGAGATGCCGGGAGAGGAGGGCGGCCGGGACGAGGAGGGCACGGAGGCCGGGGAGACCCGCGAGGAGGAGGTGGCCGCCGCGTCCGCCGATGCCGCCGCGGAAGCGGGAGCCCCGGAACCGGCGGCCGCGGAGACGAAGCCCGCGGAGCCGGACCACGCCGCGAGGAAGCCCGCCTCCGCACCGTCCGCGGCCGCTCCCGGCGCGGGCGGGCCGGCGGGCGAGGCGGCGGGGCGCGCAAGGTCCACGCCTCGGAGACCCTGCGCGTCAAGGTCGAGCTGCTCGACCGCCTGATGAACCTGGCCGGCGAGCTGGTCCTCGCCCGCAACCAGATGATGCAGGCCCTCGGCCGCCGCCTCGGCGAGGTGCTCGGGGGAGAAGGCGCCGTCAAGGGGCTTCACGAGGCCCTCGCCCACGCCCGGGACCAGCTGGCGAAGGCGGCGGAGCGGGGCGCGATCGACGAGAAGACCCGGGGGTGCCTCGACGGCGAGATGGAGCGGATCGGCGCGCTCTTCGACCAGGTCTTCAGCCGGCGGCTCCACGACATGCCCGGGATCGGGACGTCGATGGGAAACGTCGACACCGTCACCACCGAGCTCCAGGAAAACATCATGCGCACCCGCATGCAGACCCTGGGGACGGTGTTCGGGAAGTTCCCCCGGGTCATCCGGGAGCTCTGCCGGAAGACCGGCAAGGAGATCGAGGTCGAGATCGAGGGGAGCGAGGTCGAGCTGGACAAGTCGATCATCGAGGCCCTCGGCGACCCGATGACCCACCTCCTGCGCAACGCCGCCGACCACGGCATCGAGCCGCCGGACGAGCGGGAGCGCGCGGGGAAGCCGCGCACCGGCCGGCTGCGGATCGCGGCGTTCCACGAGGGCGGCCAGGTCAACATCCTGATCGAGGACGATGGCCGCGGGATCGACGTGGAGAAGGTCAAGGCCAAGGCGGTGGAGCGCGGCCTGATCACCCCGCAGCAGGCCCAGGCGATGGATGACCGGGAGGCGGTGATGCTGATCTTCGCCCCCGGCTTCTCCACGGCGGAGAAGGTGACCGACGTCTCGGGACGGGGCGTCGGGATGGACGTCGTCCGCAACAACGTCGAGTCCCTCGGGGGCCAGATCGAGGTCGAGAGCCGGCCGGGCCAGGGCACGACCGTGGTCCTCAAGCTGCCCCTGACCCTCGCGATCATCCCGTCCCTGGTCGTCACCGTCGGGGGCCGGCGCTACGCGGTGCCCCAGGTCAGCCTCGAGGAGCTGGTCCGCCTGCGGGCCGGCGACCCGACCCGGCGCCTCGAGCAGGTGCACGGGGCGGAGGTGATGCGCCTCCGGGGACGCCTCCTCCCGATCGTCCGCCTGCGCGAGCAGCTCGGCATGGAGGCGCCGACCGCCGAGGCCGAGGGCGAGGGGGAGAAGCAGAAGGCCGTGCAGGTGCTCGTCCTGAAGGTCGGACCGCACCGTTACGGCCTGGTCGTCGACGAGGTGCTCGACAGCGAGGAGATCGTCGTCAAGCCGCTCCCGGTCTACCTCAAGGACTCCCGCTGCTACGCGGGGGCGACGATCATGGGCGACGGGCGCGTGGCGATGATCCTCGACGTCTCGGGCATCGCGGAGAAGGCCGGTCTCAGGTTCGGCGAGGCCGAGGCGGGACCGACCGCCCAGGAGGAGCGGCAGGCGCGCCTGGAGCAGACGGAGACCCAGTCGCTGCTCCTGTTCCGCAATCACCCGGACCAGGTGTTCGCCATCAACCTGGGCCTGGTGGCGCGGATCGAGCGGATCTCCCGGGAGGAGATCGACCGGGTGGGCGGTGTCGAGTACCTGCGCTACCCGGACCGGTCGCTCCGCCTCGTCCGGCTCCACGAGTACCTGCCCGTCAACGCGCCCGAGAGGGAGCCCGAGGCGCTCTACGTGATCGTCCCGAAGCTGGTGAGACACACGATGGGAATCGTCGCCACCGACTTCGAGGACGTGATCCGGGCCAAGGTGGACGTCGACCAGGAGACCCTCCGCGGTCCCGGGATCCTCGGCTCGGCCGTGATCGACGGGAGGATGGTGATCTTCCTCGACATCTACGGCCTGTTCGAACTCGCGGATCCCGAGCTGTTCGGGGGCGAGGCGGGAACCACCGAGCTCCTCACCGGCCGGAAGGTGCTCCTCGCCGAGGACACGCCGTTCTTCCGGGAGGTCGTGCGGCGGTACCTCGAGGGATTCGGTGCGTCGGTGGACGTGGCGAACGACGGCGAAGAGGCCTGGCAGCTCCTCCAGGGGCGTTCCTACGACCTGCTGGTCACCGACATCGAGATGCCCGGGATGAACGGGTACGAGCTGACCCGTCGGATCCGGCAGGACGCGAAGCTGCGGAGCCTTCCGGTGATCGCCCTGACCGCCCTCGGGGACAACCCGAAGGCCCGCGCCGAGGGAGAGGCGGCCGGCGTCGACGGCTGGGAGACGAAGCTCGACCGGGAGGCGCTGGGGACGGCGATCCGGAACGTGCTCAGCGGGAGGACGGTCCATGCGTGAGCGGCAGTTCGCGACGTTCCAGGTCGGCGAGGACCTGCTCGGGGTGGAGATCCTCCTCGTGCGGGAGATCATCCGCCAGGTGGACTTCACGCCACTCGAGGACGTGCCTCCCGGCGTGCGGGGCCTGCTGAACCTGCGCGGCCAGATCATCACGGTCCTCGACCTGGCGATGCTCCTGGGCCTCTCCCCGGCGCGCATCGGCCCGGGGACGCGCTGCATCATCCTGAAGACCCGGGACGACGTGGAGAACGCGCTCCGGGACGGTCTCCTGGAGGATCGCCCCGGCCCCGACCCGGTGGGCCTCCTGGTCGAGAGGATCGGCGACGTCGTCTCCGCCGACGAGGGGGCGATCGAGTCGCCGCCGGCGAACGCGGGAGGGATCTCCGGGGAGTTCCTGCAGGGAGTGTGCAAGCTGGACGAACGCCTCCTGCTCCTGCTCCGGGTGGAGCGGGTGCTGGAGCGGGTGGCGGGCCGCGGCGTGGCGGCCCAGGCGACGGCCTGAGCGGCCGCGGGAGAAAGAACGATGGCGCTGAAGCAGGCGATGACGATCCGGGCGAAGATCACCGTGCTCGGCATCCTGATCCCCACGCTCCTCGTGGGGGTGCTCCTCGCGCTGTACGCGGGACATGCCCGCGAGCAGGCCCGGAGGACCGCCGTGGAGAAGGCGCGGGGCATCCTGATGACCGGCGAGGGGGCCCGCGAGGAGATGGAGCAGAAGTGGGCCCTCGGCGTCTTCTCCCTGGACCAGCTCCGGGAGTGGGCCAGGGCCGGAGAGATGGACAAGGTCCTGGCGGCGGTCCCGGTCGTCTCCTCGATGAAGTCCCTCGCCCGGAACGCGCAGGAGGCGGGATACACCTTCAGGACGCCGAAGTTCTCGCCGCGCCGCCCGGAGAACGAGCCGGACGAGCTCGAGGCGAAGGTGCTGAAGACCTTCCAGCAGGGGAAGGCCAGCGAGTACTGGGTGGTCGACCGGGAGAAGAACGCGGTGCGCTACTTCCGGCCGGTCCGGCTCTCGAAGACCTGCCTCTACTGTCACGGGGACCCGGCGATGTCGGCCGCCTGGTGGGGGAACCAGGACGGGATGGATCCCACCGGTTCCCGGATGGAGGACTGGAAGGAGGGCGAGGTGCATGGCGCCTTCGAGCTCGTGCTCTCCCTCGACGAGGCGGACGCCGCCTTCGCCGCCGCGATGCGCAAGGCGATCGGGGTCGGCATCGTCGGCATCGTGCTGGGGGCCGCCCTGATGCTCTGGGCCCTGCAGCGGATGCTCGTTCGGCCCCTCGCCCGGACCGTGGCCTATGCGGACGCGGTGGCGTCCGGGGACCTGGCGACGGAGCTCGAGGTCGACTCGGTGGACGAGCTGGGCCAGCTGGCCGCCGCCCTCCGCCGGATGAAGGACTCCCTCCGCGACCTGCTGGGCAAGATCCGCGAGGACAGTGGCTTCCTCGCCGGGGCCTCCGAGGAGCTGACCGCCCAGGCGAACACCCTCGCCGAGGAGTCGGCCCAGGTCAGCGAGGCGGCCGTCACGGTGGCCGCGGCCGGCGAGGAGCTCTCCCAGACGATCGCCGGGATCGCCGGGAACGCCACCGACACGTCGGCGATGCTCGATTCGGTGGCCACAGCTGCCGAGGAGATGACCGAGACGGTCGGCGAGATCTCCCGGAACTGCCAGCGGGAGTCCGAGATCGCGGCACACGCGGAGCGCCAGGCCAGCCAGACCGCCGAGGTGATGGAGAAGCTTCGCGAGGCCTCCCGGAAGATCGGCAAGGTCCTGGACGTGATCAACGACATCGCCGACCAGACGAACCTCCTCGCGCTGAACGCCACGATCGAGGCGGCGTCCGCCGGCGAGGCGGGCAAGGGATTCGCCGTGGTCGCGAACGAGGTCAAGGAGCTGGCGCGCCAGACGTCGCAGGCCACCGAGGAGATCAGCCGCCAGATCGAGGAGATGCAGCAGAGCACCAGCGTGGCAGCGGAGGCGACGGGGGAGATCGCCGCGGTGATCACCGAGGTGTCGGACATCGCCCGGACGATCGCCTCGGCGGTCGAGGAGCAGTCGGCGACGATCTCCGAGATCTCCCAGTCGGTCCAGGCGGCGAGCCAGGCGGCCGGCGAGATCGCCCGGAACATCTCCGAGGCCGCCTCGGGAACGCAGGAGATCGCGAAGAACATCGAGGGGATCAAGCGGTCGGCGGAGGGAACCAGCGGCCACGCCGGGCAGATCCGGACCAGCGCCGGGGAGCTGGAGAGCCTGTCCGCGCAGTTGATCGAGGTCGTCGGGCAGTTCCGGCTGTGAGCCGGCGACCCGCCGCGGGGAGGGAACGATGGGCCTGAGGATCCTCGTCGTCGACGACAGCCTGATCTACCGGCGCATCCTGGCGGAGGTGGCCCGGAAGTTGCCCGGGGTGGAGGAGGTCGTCACCGCCAACGACGGGAAACAGGCGATCCGGGAACTGGAGTCCCGGCCGTTCGACGCGGCCCTCGTCGACCACCACATGCCGGGGATGACCGGCCTCGAGCTGCTCGCCGAGATGAAGAAGCGGTGGCCCGAGGTGGCGGCGATCATGGTGTCGAGCGGGGAGGGGGAAGGAGCGGACCTGACGGTGCGCGCCCTCGAGGCGGGGGCCCTCGAGTTCGTCCAGAAGCCCTCCGGGACGGGGTACGGAGTCTCCGTGCGGCTCCTCC